>JAKUNY010000111.1 GCA_022451765.1 Candidatus Poseidoniaceae archaeon | reverse complement strand
CATTGTCATCGTCATCATCATCGTCATCGTCATCATCATCGTCATCGTCATCGTCGTCATCCCATGAGAAATCGTCGTCATCATCGTCATCCTCCACCTCCTCGGCTTTCTTCTTTCGACGTGTCTTGCGTTGAACAACATTGACTGCGAATGGGTCATCTTCCTCGGGCTCAGTGGATTCGGATTTGTTCTCCTCTTCCTTCTTGACTGCTGCAGCGGAACCGGTTCCAGTGATATCATCCATGTCGACATCCTGTGTCGTTCCGATGAATTCAGACATCCAATCATCGTCTTCATCATCATCGCCCTTTCTCCTTCTCTTTGGTCCAGACAAACTGACCTGAACGATTAGCAAGGCAACGATGAAGATAATGACGTTTACACCAACAGCAATCCAAACCAAAACATAAGGCGGTTCGCTCATGGAGGGGGTAACGATTTCAGGTTCTGGTTCAGGTTTGAGGTCTTCCTCAAACGCACAAACTGTCTCGCCTTGGAGATTGTTTCGGCAGAAATCAACCACGAAAACCACCTGCGCAGACTTCTGGTTACCGGCTGTGTCGAGCGCACGCACAGTGATAGCATGCTGGCCTGCATCGAACGTTCCTGCAGAGAATTCCATGTCACTAACGAGTGAACTTCCGTCACCGTTAACGTCGGTGATTCCTTCTGCATTTGCCCAAGGAGAGGTACTCGTCGAACCGGTTAATCCTCCATAATTGAAGGTGAAGCGGTACTGAAGGTCTGCGATTTGGACATCGTCCTCGGCAGCAAACATGAGGTTGATTTTGTTCCCATAGAGGTATTTGGAGCCGTCGGATGATGGTGAAGGCGCATAAACAGAAATGGTCGGCGTCTGAGCATCGATCTTGAAGGATGTGTTTGTGATGGTGCCTTGGTTGTCGGCCACATCAAGAAGCGTCATAACAATCGACAGATCACTCGCTTGCTCAGAGTTGGAGATTCTGAATTCGTACTCATACTCAGGCCCCTTGTTCGGATCGAGTTGATTATCCGCTGTTTGTGTCATGAGTTCACCCCCATCGGTTTCGTCGTAACCGTCCGACGAGAAGACCTCAATCGAGGGGGTGGTCTTGAGATACTCGCTCACTTCGATCGTAACAGTGTAAAGCCCTGGTACAAGTGAAGGGCTTGTGTAGAGATTACCGTCCTCATCAACTAGTTGCATATCAACGGTTGGTGCTCGAGAGTCCTCACGAATGATTCGGGAATTGCTTGTCAATCCTTCCAAAATCTCTTGGTTGCAATTGTTGAACTGGTCGCATACGGTTATGGCATACCATGCATCTTGTTCTGAATCGTTCGCAATTGGAACATTGCGAATAATGGTAGCAGAGCTTTGGAGGCCTACGTTGATATCATCCAAGACCAGTTCCCAGCCCTCTTCGTCACCGCTACTAACCGATGAATCTTCGAAAGGATTTCCGTTGTGGCGCCATATCTGGTAGGTTTCGAACGTCTCTTGCAGATTCCCCCATTCCATGGCAACAATGCCAAGGTCACCACGGCTCTCAGCGGTAATAATCTGAGGCCGAGTAGGTGCTGTGATGTCGATTTCAATTGGTCCGGCTTCGTTTTGGTCAAGTCCAGTATACTCGTAGGATCCGTTGGTATGGACATATTGTGCTTCGCTTGTGACGTAAATGTACCAATTGAGCACGGCGCCCGTTTCCGAAACAACTTCTGGACCAATAACGATGTCGTACGTCTCTGTGTTGTCGTTTACAAACCCGTGGTACGTTGCTTGCGTGGCAAATTGTTGAGAATTCGTTGGAACTCCATTGCTTGAGTAAATGTGATAACGCTCACCTTCAATTCCAAGTTGGTCGTTCCATGTGACTCGAATGGTCCGATCGCCTATGAATTCCGCTTGAACATTCGTCGGCTCTTTTTGCCAGTTGCTGAATGCATCCTCTTCAATCGAATCACATGAGCCGCCGCTCGTCGTTTGGTCAAAGAGACCAATTGCGTCAACGGTTACAACGCAATAGTGTGCATACCCAAGCGTTCCGATTGGGAGCTCACGTGTGTAGGTGTACGGAGCATTTGAGTCTTCAAGCGACGAGTCTTCGTAAACGGATGCTAAGAATACAACGCCCGTATCGAAAATGGAACTAAATGGGCTACCTGATACATAGAGGTCATATCGTTCGCCTGTTTCTCCAGGTACACCAAACCATGTCAATTCCGTTTCACCGGTACCGTCCGATTCAGAGGTTGTACCCACTGAAAATACAGTTACGTGGTTCGGTGGCCGATTGTCTTCAAGGACTGGGTCTGTAAGTGCGTTGTTCGACAAAAATCGAAGGTCGACAAAGTCTTCGCCTGACACAGTCTTGTTCGGTATGAAGTACGTTATTGCGTAATAAGCCTCCTCGTTTGTGTTTGGCGGTACCGTGTAGACATAGGATTCTACATCTGAACTAAGGTTTGCGATCGGTGTCAACTGGTCGTAGATTTGACCACCATTGCTTCGAGAAATCTCCGTTGTTGAACGCCAAATCAAAATGCTGGTGTTCTCCAATGCCGGTTCCGTGTTCGGTAAGAGAGGCGAATGGTAATTGATCCACGTGAGTGTGGTTTCACTGTCTAAAAGTGAATATGATGCTTGGAAATACAGTGGCGTTTCAATCGAGAGGGTCGTCTCCTCGGCGCCAATGGTCAGAGTGGATACATCTGGATCGAGTTCTGAATATGTGACATCGACTTCCCAGCCAGGGGAGCCGACATTGTCGCCGTCCGAATCCCATCCTATTGTGACTGCGTAGTAGAACGTGCTGTTGGTACCTGCATCAACAAGATAAGAAACACTGTGGCCAGGATGTTGTCCTCCATTGCCGCCAGCTGAACTTAAACACCAAGCATACTGAACATAGACGTTGGCTTGGCAGGCTGGAACTGATTCAACAACTTGCACAGTGTCTACATTTGATTGGGTAATTGGTTCAGTGTGTCGAAGTACAGTGTAGATAGCAGAATGATAGTAAGGGACGTTTCCGTTGTACGTATCGATATTTTGCCATGTGATGGTTGTTGTTTCCGAAACTGGGTCAAAAACTGCAGCAATATGTTGTGCTTGCAAATTGTCGGGATTGGTGTCCGCTGCTGTCGAAACTGGCGTTAGTGGAACGACCATGAGCATCATCAGTAAGACCATGACAGCGGCCTTTGGTCGGAGACTACGGTTCAGCGCGTTCGCACCCATCACTCAATACGTCGCCGCCGCCCGTTAAGAGTATGCCGATAAATAACTTGAACAACGACGGTGTTTCTTTGGCTTGAATCTACTCCGATTCGTCGTTCTTCGGTTGGGCGAGTGGTTGTTCCTTGTCGAGTGCGATAATCTCCTTTCTTGCTTGTGAAAAACGTACAAAGAAGGTGTACATGCCACCAAGGCCTGATACGATGACAACAACCGAGAGGGGATTCATCTCGAGGTGGTCGAAAGGAGCAGGTGCAGATGAAAAGTCCTGAACCCCAATCAGCCAAAAGATTCCGGTCAATGCGAGCGCTGCGATGGTGAGAATTGTCCGATCTGCTCTAGAAAATCCTCGATAGTTTCGACCTCCGCTCACAGCTTGGGCTTGTGTGCCCATGTAAGAGCCCAAAATGGTGAACCATGCCGCAGCCCATCCAAGAACTGGATCTCCAACCCAGGCGGGGCTTGATGCGATTGCGACGACCCACATGGCGTCGAGGAGTCGATCGAGTGTGTGGTCGAGATAGTCCCCCCAACGAGAAACTTGGCCCGTGTGTCGCGCTAGTTGGCCATCCAGTCCGTCAAGGACCATCGAAAAGGCAATCAAGAAAGCAGAGCCAAGAAGCATCAATGCTCCAGTGTCGCTTTTTGGTGCCGTAAAGACCAACACGCTAGCTGCGACGCCGACTGGGAGTGCAAGCCATGTAAGAACAGCCGGATTGGTGCGACCAAAACGTGAGACGATTGGTAAAGCGATGGCTTCCCATCGTTTTCTAAGCTGCTCAAGTGCCATCTCTATCGCTTATTGGAGTGGAAGAAGGGTCATATGCTTTCGGCAGCAAAATTGAGTCTTATCCAGTCTATCGAGTTCTCCACTGAATGTTCAACCGATTCTGCTAGGTCCGAATTTTCCAGAAAATCAAGAACGGTTTGAATCTCAATTCCTTGATCGGTTGTGTCGAGTTCCAACACATTTTTACTCGGATGCAGCATTATCAACTCAGACCACACGCCTCCGAGAAGTTCCCATTCTACATTCGACTCAATTTTTTCAGGGCCGTATCCTTCTCGATTGGTTAATCGATGACGCAGATTCTTCGGGTTGCACCGAAGAACAATCACGGCATCTATGGAACAATAGTGCGAAAGGTGGCCATCAATCACACAGGTTTCGGTTCCACTGTGTGTCCAAGATCCTAGTTTCGTTGTGTCTATTTCTTGGTGGCCATTTTGCAGCGAGAGGGCCTCCACTTCCAGAGCAATGGTCTCAATTGTTCGGACTTGAAAGCCTAGGTCAGTTAGTTGTATTGCAAGCGTCGATTTCCCAGTTCCCGGCGATCCGGTTATCGCAACGACCTTTGCACACATCCCCTTCGATGCGACCAACAGACGTGAAGAATTAAACATGAGGTTCAGAATGGTCAATCATGTCCGCTATCGCGTTGGTGTTGATTTCTACTGAACCCGGCCAAGAACAACAAGTTGTTGCCGATCTCAAGGTGATGCGCGAAGTGTCGGAGGCAATGGTGCTTTTCGGAGAATACGATGTCTACTGCAAGGTTGTTGTTGATGATTTTTCAAAACTTTCTAACCTCATTTTGGGAAGTATTCGGACATTGGGGGGCGTGGTTGAAACCACGACACTAACAGCGGCAACCGATGTACAGTGAGGCAGAACGATGTTTGGTATGTCGGATCCAAATCAGACCTTGTCGCAGATGCTGCGATATTTCGATGAAGGTCGACACGAGATGGTCGAGGTGATGGCCAGTGAGTTTACCTCAATGCTGCTTGCCAACAAACAGCGTGATGGAGCAATGCAAGCATTGTTGGTCAAAGGGATTCGAATCCTTGCAGAAGTGCTCTCGATTCGAAAAAAACACAAATTGGCCATTCAAGCGACGTCAGTTCTGCTGCGCGTTAGAAAAAAGTTAGAAAAAATACTCACCCAGTCAGCCCCCTCACTGCTGGAAAAGCTAACCCCTATGGAGCAAGACTTGCGAACGA
>JAKUNY010000110.1 GCA_022451765.1 Candidatus Poseidoniaceae archaeon | reverse complement strand
TGGAGGTACAAAACTCGACTGCGAAAACCAACGTGGTCAATCCATCGATGTTGACTCGGAAGATGGGCCATCGCCTATGCAAATCTTCTTGCAAATGATTGGAGCATGCTCGATTGTTGACGTTGTTGTTGGTCTGAAAGATCGAGAATTTGGAGAGGTTTGGGTCGAACTTGATGGAGAAAGGAGAAGCGAATACCCTCGTTCATTTACAAAGGTAAACATGGTGTACCATGTTGAAGGAGATGTGCCAGAAAAGCTCGTACGGCGCACGATTAAACAATCTCACGAAAAGTATTGCTCGGTTTCGAATTCACTCAGCCGTGAAATCGAGATAACGTGGGAATTAATCCTTCACGACAAATAAGCAGAGGCTTTGAGTGATTGGATTGCCTGCTTGAACGCATTCTCCAAGAGATTGTAAAGTGGTCTCCAAACGGACGGGATGTTTTGTTCGGTAACAAAATCAAGTTCTCCCGAGTTTCGATGTGCACGAACACACGGGCGAATCTGCTTATTATCTTGAAGTTCGACAAGAAGTGAGAGCCGGTACTCGTCGTCGATGAGGGTAACTCGGGCGGAGTTTAGGTCTACGTTTTGGGCACTCTCCGGTAGGACATCGATTCCTTCATCAGAATGTTGTCGAATCGAATGTTGTGCGAGTACTTGGAGCAGTTCGGCTACCAGTTGGGGATCAACGTTCATTGGTTCTTTGTCTTCGAGAAGAATGTCCTGTAGGGGGCTTGGAGTGGTGGATTGCGTCAACAATGGGGCGCCAAGTTCGGCGAATATGTCAATGTCATCTGCGTTAAAATCAGGTGCGATGGGTTGTTCAAAATCCATGTTATCGTTCATTACTTCCCTTTCTTCCTCTTTTGAAGTATTGTTCATTTTGGGTTAAACATGAAAGGTTCAAATGGAGGGGTTTTTTGGAATTACCGGGGATACAATTGCGACCGATGCTTGTGTTGGTTCTACTTGCTTTGCTTATTCCATTCGCTACGTCAGCACCCTGGGGAATTGGGGAAATTGCTAACGATGGCTGCCTTTGTCACGGTGAACGAAATACCAACACGCAAGTCGAAATCCAAGGACTTCCTGATTCCTTTGAAGCAAACATGACGTACAATTTCTCGATTACGGTTTCTTCGCAATCGGTACCAGCCAATTTGGACGGAGAGATCGGAGGATTCAGGCTGCTGATTACGGGTGGAACCGTGGGTTTCAATTCATCAGAAGGCTTTGTTCAAAATTTGGAAAATGGCTGGACGCACACCGAAGCTGGGAATGCTGTACGTCATTGGAACCTTTCCTTCACAAGCCCAAACGACAATGCTTCTTTCGTTGACTTCACGGTTTATGGAAATGCCGTGAATGGAAACCAAGCGAGCACTGGAGATGAATGGAACAGTGTCGAGTTTCGACTTCCAGGAGTCCAATACGAAGGTGAATCATTGTCTGGAGACAATGACGACTTTAGCCCGTTGGATTACTCCGTAGGGCTCGTCTCACTTTTGGTGCTAAGCTGCTTGTTCCTGATAACACTACGCGATTGATTAGTTAACAAATTCGATTGTGCTACTTCGAAGGGCCTTCATCTGTTTTCGATCAGAAGAACCGTGAATTTGCTCGCTCTTGACACCCGTCAGGACAAGCATAACTCGAATCTCATCGTCAAGCTCCTCATCAACAGCGGTTCCCCAGATAATTTTTGCATGAGGAGAGATACGTTCAGTAATGATTTGAGCACAGCGTTCAGCCTCACCAAGCGTGAGATTGTTTCCTCCAACCACATTGATGAGAGCTCCCCGAGCATCGCTAAAGTCAAGGTCGAGCAGCGGTGAATGCAACGCCTCAAGTGTTGCTTCTTCTGCTCTGCCCGGACCTGAACCGGCTCCCAAACCAATCATTGCAACGCCAGCGCCTGAGTGGATGACGGCTTTCAAATCCTCAAAGTCAAGGTTGACCATGCCGTCGCGAGTCAGAAGTTCTGTCACGCCGATGATGGAGCGAACAAGAAGCTCGTCACCGACCCTGAATGCACTCGCTAAGGGGAGATCTTTGACTCCCTCAATCTCCAACAAGCGTTCGTTTGGAATAACGAGGATTGTGTCGCAGTATTCTCTTAGTCGTTCAAGACCCCATTCAGCATTTTCTCTTCGGGTCGCTCCTTCAGATTGAAACGGATAGGTGACGACTGCGATTGTCATTGCGCCTTGTTCCTTGGCAAGACGAGCAATGTGACCTGCAGCCCCGGTTCCAGAGCCTCCTCCCATTCCCGCTGCAATGATTGCAAGTTGGGTATCGGTGGTTATTGTACGAAGGGCCATTTCTGACTCCAAAGCCGCAGCTTCACCTTTGGTAGGATCGCCTCCAGCACCCCTTCCACGAGCGGTTCGTCCAATCAGTACTTTGTGCTCAAGCGGGGACATAAGGAGAGCTTGTGCATCCGTGTTGATTGCATAGCCCGTAACAAAGGAGTTCTCGAACAAACCCTCTGCGTCGAGACGACCGACTGCATTGCAACCCGCTCCGCCAACACCGTATACACGAATACGAGGTTGTAATGATTCTAGAAGAGCGCGAAGCTCTTCATCGGTCCCTTGCCCACTTGGTTGTGGATCGAGTTGAGGTACAATCTCCTCATCAGACAGTTCCAGTACTCGTTCAATCAAATGGCGCATGGGCGGAATCTTGATTCATCCTAACTTGAATGTATTGCACCGAACTCCCATGAAGGAAGCGATTTCAACACACGGATTCAATCGCGGAGACCTTCTTGTGTGACCTGGTAAACACACTCACCATCTGGTAGATTTGGAGAGTCCACTAGGCGTGCGATTCTTCGACCACCCTTTGCTTTACGTAGGTAGAGTCGGAAAGTCGATGCGTGAGCAAGAACGTGTCCACCAATAGGCTTGGTTGGGTCTCCCCACATGGCATCTGGTTTGGAGTGCACCTGATTCGTCACCAGTACGAGTGCGTTGTTTACGTCAGCAAGTTGCTTGAGATCTTTGAGGTGACGGTTGAGTTTTTGTTGCCTGTTGGCTAGCATACCACGTCCTATGAATTCTGCCCGGAAGTGGCTTGTCAGCGAATCAACAATGATCATTTTGACATTGAGCCCCTTGCTCATTCTCTTGATTTCTTCTGCAAGAAGCATCTGGTGGGCGGAATTGTATGCTCTCGCGACGTGAATGCGGCTCAACACAGCATCTGGGTCGAGCCCATGGCCACGTGCCATCTGCGTGATTCGCTCTGGGCGGAAAGTGTCCTCTGTATCGATGTAAAATACGTCGCCATCAAAGCCACCGTCTTCAACTGGCATCGTGCAGTTCACTGCAAGTTGATGGCCTATCTGTGTTTTTCCGGATCCAAAAGCACCGTACACTTCAACAAGGGCTTGCGTCTCAAAACCCCCTCCGAGGAGGTCGTCAATCGACTGAACCTTTGAGGAGAGTTTCTGAACTTCTCGACGGCGGTCAAGCAGTGCTACGCCTGAAACGAATCCGCCAATGTTTGCCATTTTCTTCGCAGCATTGATGATTTTACCTGCAACTGCTTCTCCGAGTTCTGCTTGTTCAGCAAGATCTGCTGGCGACATGACCGCTAGGGCGAGAAGTTCATCAAAACCAGCTTCTCGAAGCTTTTCTGCGGTCGCTGGGCCAACTCCAGGAAGGTCCTCGATTTTGACTTCGGCTTCTTCCTCGTGTTCAGCATCCATTAGTATCACTTCATCCTCAGTCGGAACTTCATTCTTCTTACTCGTTGTCTTCTTCTTTGTTTTCGTGCTCATTGTATCACTTGTGTTGAACCAACGGCTGAGGGTATATCAAGCGAAGAACGGGACAATCCACCCACGAAATCTGAAATTAACTCAGGAAAATGATTTCAAGCAACGTTTTTCACTTTTCATTCACTTTCAGAATTTTCTTCTTCATTTTCATCAGTGGTCTGATATGGATTCGGAGGAGATTCCACCTGTTCATACAAGATGTCAATGAGGTGATCGATGTTCACTCGGTCAGTGCCTTGGTCGATGGTTACAGTAAGATCATAGATTCCTTCATCTGGGAAGTTGAGAATGAAATCCCATTCTCCATCTTCCCCGTCCGGGATTTGTTCTGTTTTGGTGCCTTTGCTGTTGGATACAGGGTCCATTAGTTCCCATGTCACAGTTACTGGACTACCGGGCGTGATGAGGCTTGGGTTTTCGACCGTTGAATCGAGTAGAACCTGTTTCGGAGTTGAATCTTCATTGCCGGGTGTCGTGTTTATTTCCATTAGATCGGGATCTGCCGAATTCGCTTCACTCCAATCAATGGTGTGATCGACGCGAAGGACCACCGTTTGGTTTGCGGTATCACCGTTGATATCGGTTGCTCCCAATACGACCGTGTACATCCCGTGAATTTGGTATTCCACTTCAATCTCTGCCGATTCAGAGCCATCGACTGTGATGGTTGAACGCCCATCACCTGGTTCGAGGAAGAAGGTCTCAATCCCATAATCAGAGCTTGTTCGGGAAAAATCAAAATTGAAGGTTACGCCTGAAAAGGATATCTGAGAGCCGCCAATGAATGCTTGTTGTATTGTCCCATTTGTTGCATCATAATGAACAACGAGGTCAATGAGCGCTTCTTCATCTGAATCGCTGTTACCGAAACATCCTGACAAGGCCGAACACGCAAGCAAGGCCGACAAGAAGAGTACAGTTGCTCGTCCGCCCATGCGTGTTCTTAGATGTCATCCTTGATGAAGACAATGCCAAAAAGGGATGAAAAAATACCACATCGGTGGTTTCAAAGGGAAGGACTGTGGCGTTGAGGACAGCGAGGTGGGGTAGTCTGGATATCCCGTCGGGCTCATAACCCGGAGATCGATGGTTCAAATCCATCCCTCGCTACCAATCAAGAGTATTGATAATAATCGTGCTTTGGCGTGAGAGAATCCATTGCAGATTGAAGTCGCGCATTGGCCGCCTGTATACCGCTGGTAATCTCATCACACTCTTTGCGGATTCGCAAGGCCTGTTCGACGCACGCTGGATGTTGGCGCGCGCAGGTTTCAAATACAGCCAAAATTGGATCAATTTGACTACCAGGAGCTTGTTCTGGACGGATGAAGACCTCCCCATTTTCCAGAATTACAGGGCCTGCTGATTCAACAGCGGCTGCGAGGCGGTTGGCGTGCTTTGTCTTCGTCCCGTCGACTTGACAAAGAGCGAGCAATGCCGCAATA
>JAKUNY010000011.1 GCA_022451765.1 Candidatus Poseidoniaceae archaeon | reverse complement strand
CCGATCCCACTCCATATTGGCTTGCAAGCCCAGGGGGAATGGGTGATGCTTGGCCTGATGACCCTACGCAATGGCATGATGGCGACGGTGATGGACGAGGCGACAACCCTTCAGGCACCACTGCGGATGTGTGCCCGTCTCAACCGGGAACATCCGTTGGCCCAAGTTCCGGCGGAGACCGCTGGGGCTGTCCAGATACGGACGGCGATGGCTGGTCAAACCTTGGCGACGCGTTCATTCACGAACCAACGCAATGGCGCGATACCGATGGCGACGGATACGGAGACGAATCCGATGGAAACGAAGCAGACGCCTGCCCTACAATTCGCGGAACATCGATTCTCGACCGACTGGGTTGTCGGGACACCGATGGTGATGGATGGTCCGATCCAACCGATGATTGGGAAGCCCATCCGTACGGTTTAGCAGATGCTTTTCCCACTGAATCATTGCAATGGAAGGACAGCGATGATGATGGATTTGGTGATGTGCCCTTGGGAGCACTTCGCGACGATTGCCCTGAGGTGTTTGGTACCTCAATGCGTGATTTGCAAGGTTGCGAGGACAACAACGGCGATGGATGGTCAAATGAATACGGCGAGTGGAATGCTGCACTTGCCATCATGGGCGAAGACCCAGCAGCCTCGTGGCTGACATACCTCATCGTTGGAATCTCGTTCATCCTTGGCGCTTCAGCAGCACTAATTGTCCGGACTATGCGCTCAGAGGATGAAAAGACGCTAACAGAGGAATTACTGGGATACGACGTATCGACAGTGGATTCCAGTCAACCAGCTGAATCACCAATTCTTCCTCTACCAGACTTGGCCGTTCCACTTCCACCGCCCCCTGGAGGTGACCAAGATGCGTAAAGTCGCCTATCTCTTCGTCCTTCTGTTCCTGATTCCTGTTCTTGGAGCAACGGACGTTCGAGCTGAATCTGATATTGCGCTCGAGGATGCAGGCATTACAATGGTTGCACTTCGAAACGATACACTTGACCTCAATCAGGATGGTGATGTTGATGCTGTTCGAGTGGTTGTTGTTCTTAATTCAACATCGGAATCCACCTTTGTTGATGTTCGATTGATTGCGATACACAACGACCGAGAAGTTATCGAATCGACAATTGTGGAAATCGTTGGACAAACCAATGCTAGTCTGACGTACGATGCATGGTCACGAGGCTCCCACGATTTATTGCTTGGATTCTATGACATGAACGGTGCTGAAATTTCAAAAATTTCGTTGCCAAGTTACGAGATGGTTCCGGCACTTCAAACCCCAACCCTTTCCCTTCTATTTTCTGGTCAAGACAATTTACAAACCGGTTCCAGTTGCGAAATCAACCGTATATTTGCGGATGAAACGGGACCAAGGTATGGAGCCATAGGTACCTTGACATTTACAGGTGCTCCGTTTATCGTACTTGATAATGCAACCAGCATCGATTGTTCGAGTTGGCCTGCAGGTCAGTATTCGCTGAGGGAAACCTATCGAAATGAATTGGGTCAAACCGCCGAGACTTCGTTGAATCTCACCATCGAAAACAGGCCAGCTCCTACCTTTGACCTGGTGGTGACCGGTGACGGCCAAACAACAGACCGATCGTGTTTGATTGCCATTCAGCCTACAAATGCCAATGAAGACTTTACTGAGTACACGAAAGCATGGGACGTATCGACCACCTCACAAATAACCGAAGGATCGGTATACGACTGTTCAACCCTCCCTGCAGGCGTCCATCTCGTGGTTCTAAAAGTTACGAATTTAGAGAATATTGCAAGCACACAAGCCGTGAACATCGTGCGGCTTCCAGCCGCAGAGTTAACCGCTGAGGAACAAGAAGCACTTCCAAGCCAATCGTTCGGTGAAGAGACGTCAACAGAAGATGTTGGTTGGTACACAATCGCTGTGCTTGGATTGATTGTCGCTGTTGTTGTATTCGTCTTGTTGGTACGAATCCAAGAGGATGATGAACTTCTGACCTTGCCTGAACTTGGCCCTGCTCCACAAATCCTCAACGATGGATCACCAGACCCTGAAGGGTTACCAACCGTTGTTGACGACGAAGGGCAACTCTGGCGAAAGCATCCAGACGGAACGCTGGACTGGTGGGATTCAGCGTACAACATATGGCAACGATGGTGAAAGATTTGCCGACATGGATCATCTACGTCCTTTCCTTACTTGGGGTAGTCATTGCACTACTGCTCCTTAATGGGCTTTGGATTTGGTACACTCGAATCCGACCGCGCCAACCAAAATTGCATGCAAATTGGGCCTCTGACTGCGAGTTTACGCCCAGTGCAGTGTTCAATGACTCCCGCATTACATTCCGAAATGTACGAGATTTCCATTGGAGGACAACAAAGGATAGAGATGAGAAATGGGCGGATGAAGTCACTGTCGACTCAACCAAAGTGAAGCATATTTGGTTCGTCGTGGACCAATTCCATGCCTTCCGCGGCCTTTCGCACACCTACCTTACCTTCGAGTTCTTTGATGGTACCTGCCTTTCATTTTCATTCGAGACCCGTCGCGAGCGTGGTAAAAGGTACCACCCTTGGACAGGTTTGTGGCGTTCCTATGAGCTGTATTTGCTCGTTGGGTTTGAACGCGATTTAACGCAGCTACGTACACACGGCCGCAGCAACATTGTCTCGATGTATCGTGTGATTACGCCTCCAGACAAGGAACGACAGATGATCGTTCAAATGGCCCACAGGCTCAACCAACTTGCCGACCGACCTGAGTTCTATCACACATTGTTCAAGACTTGCAACACTTCAATTGTAAAAGCTGTAAATACCGTTACGCCTGGGCGGATACCGTTCCTTTGGCGAAACTTTCTGCCCGGATACACTCCCAAGGCTGCATTGAAACTCAAGTTGATCGAGGATTGGGGCGGGTTGGAAGCGACAATGCAACTTGCTCGTGTGGATGAGCACGCCAAAGACTGGGATGAAGAAAGTGATTACAGCGCTTTCCTTCGTTCTGGTTTACCGCCTTCATCTCTCGATGAGGAGCAGCAAATCGCCTGATTGCGCTGAAGCTGTAATAACCGAATCGACCGCTTCATTTGAAACACCACGTGTTCCTGAAGACAGCGTTTCGTTGTCAAGGGGGTACCTGCACCCATGGAGCTTGACACCGGTTACGGCTCCAAACGGAATTAAACTAAAGAGTCCTCCTTCACGAACCTGAATTTCTCTTGGTGTTGAATCGATTCGGAGGGCTTCCCAACCATCCAACAAAAGGATAGCTGAACTTTCGCATTCGAACAAGGCAGAGTATCCAGCAAGATGATGATCGTATCGTCCAATTTCAATACCGATGAGATAGATTTGGGATGTAGGGTGATGTTCATGAGCCCAATTCAATCCTTTGGAGACATCGCTTTGTTCTTGATTTGCGTCAAGAACAATTTGAGAGCCACGTTCTTTGCAGTCTTTCAATACGCTTGGTTCGATGCTGTCGAAATCGCCGATGATAACATCAGGCAAATGGCCTTGCTCAATCAAGCGATTTGCGGCGCCATCCAACGCAATAATTTGGGAGTAGTCACTGAAACTTCTTTCAAAATTGAATTGTTCTGGCCACACGCCGTTTGCCACGATAAGGACCCGAGCCATGTCAGTACCATCAACAGGTGATTCTTGACATCATTGGTTGGTCTTGAGTCCAGCAAATTCAACTCAAGTTCTAACAATGGTTTAGAATGTTGAGTGTTCTGATTAGTTCATGCGCGAGCGGCGGATGCTTTTCAAATCGGTCCTGTCAACAGGACTGGGTTTGCTCATGCTCGCACAATACGTGGCTCCAATTGTCTCTCAATCGATGCCTAGCGAGCAAGTATTGACGGAAACTAAATCCATCGAGTACACGCTTCCAACGAATCTAGAACACGGACACGATCTCGGTGGACAGACAATCGATTTGGAAGGAATGTCCGAGTTGCTGGTTCGGCAGGACTCTTCCATCGATATGTGGATGAGTGAACTCCTCGTTTCAGGAACATCGAGCAACTTGAGTTCACCCAGCGTTTACGTTGCAGAAAACGGTTCGAGTTACCTCTTCTGGATGAATGGCGAAGGCGAAGTTCGTATGGGGGTGTTCACCTCTGAAGGCGTATTTTCCGATTTGATAATCGATTCAGTAGATACATCGCATGGAATCATTGGATGCTCAGTTGTCGTTGATGCATCTTACCGACCTTTGGCGATCTATGGTGACGGAGCGAATTTAAAGATGGCTCGATTTGCGTTCCAAGGTCAGGTGTATACCTCTGATGCGTGGTTAAAACGAACCATCATCGAGGACCTTTTTCCAGAATCAATGACGCTTAGGCTAACGCAAGGAGGAAATGAATTCGCAGTGGTGAGGACTACAACGGGTGAATTATGGCAGGTAAACAACAGCGGTCTACGATGGTACAACAGTCTGCTTGACAGTGGACCAGTCGGCGATGAGTTTGAACTTAAAGTCGATGAAAACGACGTTGCAAACATAGCATACACCCGGGCAGGGGAAGCGATTCGTCTGCAAGTAAACGGCGACCAAATTACAGAACAAATTCTAGCCAGAGACACCTCCCTCCATACTGCAGTAGGGCTCGATTTAGACTTGAATGGGCTCGCTCAGGTTGCGACAACATCCTATGACGTTGATCAAACGGAACTCTCAATTTTCAAGAGTTTGGAAGACCAATCTACAGGACGCCTTTCGAATAAGGCAATGTCTTCATTTCCGTTGTATCCTGATGTTGTTGAAGGTGATGCGGCACATGGCGATTTTAATGGAGATGGATTCGATGATCTCGTCTTTACGCAACCAACTGCTTCCGACAGCGGTTTGAACAACAATGGTCGAGTTGTGGTTCTCTTTGGTGGAACAAACGGTCTGGAATCGTCGACTCCGATTGTTCTCAGTGGTGCACAATCATCTGAGCGATTTGGGAATGGAGTTGTTGTCGGCGAGTTCCTCTCCAATGGTATGGTCCAATTGCTCCTTTCCTCACCAGGCTTCGAAAACACGACCCGAGTGAACGAATCCAACCACGGGCTCATCTCCATGTATCAATGGAATCAGACACAGTTCGATTTGGTTTGGAGTGTTACCGGAAACGCTGAACAAATGCTTGGAGAGGATGTCTCACGGATTGATGACATGAACGGTGACGGACACGATGACCTCGTGGCTCTCCAAGGCAACTGGACGGATGGAGTTACAAATGGGCGACTCTCTGTTTTCGAAGGCACAACAGATGGGATGCATTTGTCACACAACATAACAGCAAACACATCGGGACCGTTTTTCGGCCGCTCAATCTCGAGTGGAGGCGACCTAAACGGGGATGGCTTCGGTGATTTCGTTGTCTCAAACTCCGGTGACGAGAATTCACCAACTGGATTCTCTGCGATCGAAGTGTTCTATGGTTCAGAGAACGGTATTTCCACATCATCGGATCGCATCATCCAGCGCTTGAAGCAAGGTACCTTGCTGGGCACAGTTGTCGAAATCGTTGATGACATCAACAATGACGGGATGGATGAACTTATACTGCAAGAATTCAAGCCCGAGGGTGCACCATTGTTCAGCGGTACAGTTCACTTGTTCATGGGAAATGCATCTGAAAATTTCAGTGATATCCCTGATTGGACGAGTCAAGGTAGCAGCAATCAGCGATTCGGCTGGATGTTTACCTCAGCAGGTGATGTGAACGATGACGGGTACACAGACACGTTCATTGGGTCTGGCATGGCATACACTCCCTCAGGTCAACTCGACCTCTATCTTGGTTCTCAGGATGGATTCGTCCCCGCAGTTGAAACCATTCGTACGGGTACTCCAACAGATTACCTTGGACTTGCAACCGTTGGTGGATTTGATTCAAATGCAGACGGAGCAATCGAATTCGTGTATTCAACTCGAAATGCAACAAGAGCTACGTCCTTTGGGGTTGACATGCTTACTGTCAGCAAGCAAGATTTTGATACAAGCCAGTTCATTTTCGATGGCAAGATGTCCGGATTGGAACTGACCACTTCAAACCGAGGTGAAACCGCCATGATGTTTTCACTCAATGCCTCTTCAACCCATTCACTTGTTCACCTTGAGCATGTTGACGATGGGTCACCTGGTGGTTCTTGGGTAACAGAAACAGTTTCAACATCCGCATCACCTTTTAAATTCCAATTCGATGTTACCGCCTCAGGCCAACCCGAGTTGTTTGTTCTGGAGGACGCAAACGGCTACGTTCACCACTCGACGACATCTTGGACTGCTCTGCACCAAGAAATTCGTACCTTCAATGACTTTGGGACCTATCCTGCTTCAACGATTGATTCGAATGGTGATTTGCACATGGTCTATTCACACGCAACCATCGAAAAATTGTACTACTCAGCAGAGAGTGAAACCGATCCGACCGGTTGGTCATCGAGTGAAATACTCTCAAATTCCAATTTGACGGCATCCCCATCGATTTGGTTTGAAGGCGCTGATATGCACATCTTGTACCGAGATTCAAATCTAAACAGCCTTGAACACTTGGTCAAATCTGGTGGTACATGGTCTACGGAAACGGAGTTGACTTCCGGTCTCGCAGTCGGTACGGAGCATGATGCTCTCCAGCTCAGCAACGGTACAACGCTGGTTGCAACAACCGTCAACAATTCTGGTACGCACACGTTGGAAATCTTGGACATCGATCATGATGTTTCAACAACACTCAGAAACTTCAGCGATGGTACAGCTGAACTCTCCATGTGCATGGATTCAAGCAACACAATCGTTCTTCTTTCCATGGACTCAAACGGTATATTGGTGACGCACGAACGGAATGCCTCTACTGAGTTGTGGACAAATGTCTCAATGCAGCAACTAGGACTCTTAAATGGCCAAACAGATGGTTACGATATCGCTTGTACTCAGCACGGCTCGTCGCTTATCTTCGCTGTTCAAGCATCGGTTGATGTCTTGCACCAACGCAGCAGCACAGGAGTTTGGTCTTCATACGGAGGCCAACCTGTATCCTCAGAAGGCGGCGCTTGGGACATTGTATCGCGCAGCACTGGGGTTGTGTTGATGACAACTACAACCGGAACCGATACCCTACGTGTGAACACCATGCATCTCGATGGCCGTTCAGAGGACCGTTTGACTTGGTCAACGCACGAAATGAAAAACGTGTACACGAATGCGAATTTCTCATCAAACGTAGATTCCAACGGGACGCTTGTGTTCGGTTACCTTGAATCGCTCGACATGGATGTAGAGATGTTGCGTCTTTACAGCGACGCCGATCGTGACCTCATCTTTGATCGAATCGATGATTTACCTCATCTTGGAGAACAATGGAAGGATGCTGATTTGGACGGATTTGGCGATAACCCAACAGGTCCTTTGTCAGACGACTGCCCAGTAGAATCTGGTGTTTCGTATCTCATCACGCAAGGCTGTGATGACTACGAACAGGATGGTTTTGCAGATGATATTGATGCATGCGATACCAACACAGGCCGATCGATTTTCGACCGTTATGGCTGTCCGGACTTCGACGAGGACGGGTGGTCAAACAACGACGGAACTTGGATACACGGAGACAGATTCCAACAAAACTGGAAGCAATCCAAAGACAGCGACGGAGATGGTGTTGGCGACAACTATGGCGTAGATTGTTGTGATGCAATCTGCGGGTTATCCGGGGCGACAGAAACCAGCCCAGGCGATAAATTCCCTTACAATCCTCGCCAATACAAGGATTTTGATGATGATGGATTTGGAGACAACGAAACCGACACATTAACCGGCGATTTTTGTCCGTGGGACTACGGAACCTCGTACCGCGATCGCAACGGATGTCTTGATTCCGATGGAGACGGTGCAAGCGACCCCTCCAGCGTTGGTGGAATCAACTGGGGCGTTGACCAAGGCGCAGATATGTGGCCTGATGACCCAACTCAATGGGCCGATACGGATGGTGATGGGTACGGCGATAATGGACCAATCGGTCCCACAAATCCTGAGTTCTTCCCTTACAACCTCGCTGCAGCGGATGACACCGACAGCGAGGGGGATCCCGACCGCTGGACTTCCTCTTACGACGGGTCCAATGCACTTGGTTTGGTGCTCGATGGGTGTCCAAATGTGTACGGGACTTCGATCAATCCTTTGCCCGGTTGTCCGGACAGCGACGGAGACGGCTGGGCCAACACGGACGCCGATTTCCCACTTGATCCCACACAGTTCCTCGACAATGATGGCGCCGGGTTTGGCGAGAATGCTTCTGGAAACATCGCCGATGATTGTCCATTCCAATTCGGTGTTGAGGACGGTACAGACGGCACAGGCTGTCCACTGGTCAATACTGATGATTCCGACGGTGATGGCGTTTACGACGACGTCGATTCTTGTCCTGAAACATCGGTGTTTGAAACTGTGGATGCGAATGGCTGTGCCGATTCCCAACTCGATGATGATGAAGATGGTGTTTCGAATGCAAACGACATATGCCCTGAAACAGACGAAGATGATGACGTCGATTCAAGCGGTTGCAGTGATGATCAACTCGTTCAAGACAGCGATGGGGATGGTGTCTTTGACATCGATGACCTCTGTCCAGATTCCACCCCTGAAGTTGACGCTAATGGTTGCGATGAAAATCAACGTGATACAGACGGTGATGGGGTAAACGACGGCTTCGATGAGTGTCCAGATACAGAGGCAGGATACCCGGTTGATTCGGACGGCTGTTTTGATGAGGACGCCCTCGACCAAGACCTCGATGGGGACGGATACCTTGGAGAATACACGTTTGATATTGATGATGCTACAGGTCTTCGGATTAATGAAGCAGGAGATGCCTTCCCTCTCGATGGCACTCAGTGGTTCGACCAAGACGGTGATGGTTTTGGCGACAACCCTGTTGGAAACAATGCAGACTTTTGCCCGACGGAGTTTGGAACCTCGTACCTTGACGCACTCGAGATTGGTTGTGAGGACGATGGTGATGGTTGGGCAGACAATTGGGGTCGCGATAAATTCCCCGGAGATGCGACGCAGTGGAATGACTCTGACGGTGATGGCTACGGGGACAATTGGGGAGTTGAAGCTTGGAATGGTTCGAGAGATTCCTCGATGCCCGGGGAATTTGTAGCCGGTGCCTCAGCGCCTGACAAATGCCCAGAATCGCCAACAACAAATGTTGATGATGAAGGATGTTCAAAGAGTGAGCGGGACACAGATCAGGACGGTGTCAATGACTTGCTCGATAACTGTCCTGAACAGCCAAAAGGACCCGACGGATTCGATGATGGATGTCCTCTACCGAAATCAGAGACCGATGACGGTGGCACAACGATACTCGGCATGACAGTACCCGTCTTTAGTGGTGTACTCGCAGGAGGAATCGTAACACTCTTTTTGCTTGCGATTCTCATAGGTCGCCTACGAAATCGCGGCTATGACTATGACGATGATGATGAGGATTTCTTTGATGATGACGAAGATGACTTTTTCTCTTCATTCCAAAGCAAACCGATGCCAAGCCGCTCTGTAGCCCAAACCTCAGCGACGCCTTCTCGTGGACCTCCTGGTAGTTCAGGACCTTCCCGTGGACCGTCTGGCCCCAAGCGTGGTCCTCCTGGTTCATCAAGTCCGTCTGGTCCTAAGCGTGGTCCTCCTGGTGGTTCTACAGGCGCTCCTTCTGGACCCCCTGGCCGCGGTCCACCTGGTAGGGCAAAGCCAACATCCTCTGCCCCTGTCGCCAAGAAATCACCTGCGAATCAGAAAGGTGGTTCTAAGGAAAGCGAGGACCATGCGCCACAAAAGAAAGTCCGACGGGCGAGAATTGAAATCGATTTGTCCCTCTTTGAAGACTGGCAGGGTGAAGATCGAGATGCAGCAGTATCTTGGGTTATCAGTGAAATGGCAGAAGGACCGCAAGAGCGTACGCTCCTGATGCAATTGCAAGGAACGGGTTGGTCTGCACAACAATCCCGAGCGATTTACGACATGGCTCGGAACCAACAATAGGGGAGAAAAGCAGCAACCTCAAAAATAACACGCAATTGGCGAAGATAGGAGAGAGAAGTTTGTCAGATGGAGTACCTGAAGGAGCAACTCTCCCCGAAGGGATTGAGGTCGAAGACGCTGCGGCAAATTTCGGCGTAGTTGCCTCCTCTGACGTTCTTGAACAAATGATGTCAATGGAACCGAAACAAGCGCTTTCTAAGGCGCTTGAACATCTTGCAGACATTGTTCTGAGGCCGGGCGAATTTGATTTTGAGGCTGCCAGCGAACGATTGCAATGTGAAGGAGGAGAGATATACTTCTTGATTTTTGGACATCTAAACCTCATGGCACTTCCCGATCCTTTGCTGCAATTTGCAGGTCAACCCGATTCAACAGGCGCAGAAAACACCGCTCATCCACTGGCAACACCTGATGTAATCGAAGCCTTGTCACCTTTATTCGATCCCATGCAGTTTCTGAAAATACTCGCAATTGCTTATGCAACCGGAGGCAACACTGAGGTAGAACGGTACCTACAATCGATTGATGATCTGATGTCCAAGCCATCAGGCAATGTTGAAAAAATGAAAACAATGGCTGAGGAATTAAAGAACTCTCTCGACGTTGCAGGACATGCCTTGCCAATGCCACTTTTTGCAAGCGAGCAAGCACAACCTGCTGAGATAGAAATGGGTGCAGTTGTTGAAAGGATGGAATCACAACCAACTCCTCCTGCACCAGAGCCAGTACCTGTCGAAGAAGTATCTCTTCCTGAGCCCAAAACTGAATCCGTTCCGTTGCCAACTGAATCTGTTCCAATTCCATCCGAATCCGTGCCCTTACCGAGTTTAGGCTCAGTCCCACTCCCAAACCAAGAGGAGGAAATTGCTCAGGAAACCGGCTTCAAAAATGAAATGGAAGTAGATTATGCTGCACAAGACGCTTTTGCTGGAGCCTTTGGTTCTCAACTGGTCCCGGAGGCACAATCCGCACCAGAATCGATTGAGTCCGACCACAAAGCAATCCCAGAATCACATGAGGAAGTGGAAGCACTCACTCCTGAGGTTGTTGAAGAGGTTCCTTCAGACCCTATTCCACTTGTGGAAGACGCTCCTGAGGAGGAGTGGGTAAGCGATGCGGAACGATTTATCGCTGCAGATGTCGATGATTCAGGTAGTCTCTCAGTGGAGGAATTGGCTGTTGCCGCAAAGGTATCAATACAAGAAGCCGAAGAACTTCACCAAGCAGCAGAGACAGATGGAGACGGGGAGGTTTCTTTGTCAGAATTTGTATCCTCAGAGGCTGCCCAAAAAATGTCCTCGTTACCTCGACCCATTGCACCAGTGCGAAAACCGATTCAATCTCAACAACAGCAACCTGTGCAACCACAGCAGACACGTCAACAACCGAATTCCCCGGGTGTAGCAGCTCCAAAGATTGGTTGGCAGCAACCAATACAACAGCAACAAGTCATGCCGCAACAACCAACCATGAACATCCAACCAACCATTCGTTCAGGGATTCATTGTCGCGGCTGTGGGATTGGACTCGATCCAAACTGGCGGTATTGTCCTGTGTGTGGAAATATGAACATGAGTGCACATCGCTAGTCATCGATTGCCATGAACTCGCCCGATTCAGTCAGACACGTGTCATCCAACCAGACTGTGGGTTTTGCGAGAACTCCCGATACATGGATTCCTGCATGTGAACTTCCTCCAAGGCGAGAATTGTCACCGATGGAAAAATAGCAACTACCCATACGTTTCTCATCTTCGAGAACATTACCAACCAGTCGAGCGCTTGGGTTCATTCCAAATCCGAACTCAGCGATCGTCCAAACACTTTCTCGATCTTTCGCTTTCAGTTTCTTAGCGACTTCCCCATATGATTGACGAATGGTCGCTGCTAAACTTCCTCCTTTTACATCGATTACAGTCCCGTTCTCAACAATGAGTTCAACGGGTTCGTCAATGAGCGTTGAATCCCAAGAACCATCGATTACAATGGTCCCGTTCATGGTTCCTTCTTTTGGTAAAATAAACACTTTTCCTGCTGGAAGGTTCGTCAACATACGTGGGCGGTTACAGATGCCATTGTCATCGAGTTTCCAGTCCCGCCAGTTGACCTCAAATGTCACATCCGTACCTGTTTCTGATTTTACATTGATGATTCTTCGACGACGGAGAACGTTTGCAATGTTCGATATGCGTCGTTTGACATCTTGGAAGTCGGCTGTCATTCCGCCCTCTGTGTACAACTCAAACGTCATCCCAGGCATCGTTGCAATCCTAGCACCATCCTTCAACGCTTGGCGAGCAGCTTTTGTGTGTGTGAGTGAATATTTTGTGGCAGCGATAACAACCTGTTGTTGCCGCATGAGTGCTGCGACAGGAGAAGGCGGCTCTTCTCCATGATGACGCGACTTGGGCATCACAATCAAAAGAACTCGGTCCGTGCGTTTTTGTGTTGCGATGTGAAGTGATTGTCCAATTTCTGATGTCGTTGGATCGCATACGATGAGGACGTTTTCCCCACGTCGAATGTCCATGCAGGTTTGCACAACCATGTCAGAGATAGCGTGCAAACGTTCCTCATCGGTCGATGGTTCCGGTAGATTTGTCTTTGCTACAGGATTCTCTTGGGAATCCGCATCGAGCAGTGCGTTGATGTCTTCATCTTCGGCATTGACAATTTTCCCTCCTTCCTTGTCTTTTCGACGGAATGGAAGGACCATGTTTCCCCATACACTCATCCATATTGAATGTGTGGATGCATTTGAGCAAATAGTTGGATACGAGTGTTGATGAAGAACCGATGATGAGACTGCATCATGAGCGACAAGGCGGCATTTCTCAATCGAGTGCAGGATATTCATCGAATCGGTAGCATTCAAGGACATCTCGGGTGGGATCAAGAAACTCTTATGCCAGAAAAAGGGGCCAAATCAAGAGGAGAAATCATGGCTTGGCTTGCGGCACTATCGCATGAGAAAGTCACAGATTCAGAAATGGGATCGTTGCTCGAACGACTTGAGGCGAGGGATGATTTGGATGAAAGTGAGCAGGCAAACGTTCGTGAGTTTCGAAAACGGTACAACAAGGCGACAAAACTGTCAGCAGAGTTCGTCTCAACCTTTGCACAAGCACGTAGTGAAGCATTGGTGGCATGGCAAAAAGCGAGAAAGGATGCAGATTTTTCGGCATTTTTGCCTCATTTGCACACTCTCGTTGATCTGACACGAAAGAAAATCGATGCGTATGGATACGAAAAGACACCTTATGATGCTCTTCTCGATGAATACGAATCGGGAATGACCGTCGATGACTACGATCCACTTTTCGAAGGCTTAAGAGAACGCCTTGTTCCTTTGCTCAAGAAAATCCTAGAATCAAAAAAGTCGAACCCAGACCCGAGTCTTCCTGAAGGTTTGACCTTTCCAGTTGCCGATCAAGAGGCTTTTTGTACCAAGGTAAGCCAAAGAATGGGCTTTGATTTTGCCGCAGGGCGTATGGATGCTTCAACCCATCCATTCTCAGCAGGTATCTGGCCAGGCGATACGCGTTTTACGACGCGCTATGATGAACTTGACCCCTTCTCATGCCTTTACGCTGTCATGCATGAAACAGGGCATGCTCTGTACGAGCAAGGACTCGACGAGAATCATCGATTCACACCCAGAGGCGATGCAGTATCTCTTGGTGTCCATGAATCCCAATCGCGGCTTTGGGAGAATCAAATAGGTCGTACGCCTGCATTCTGGGACGTCGTAATGGATGAATTCAAGCAGTCGTTTCCGAATGCACCTTCGTGGGATTCGGATACTCTAAATCGAATTGCGAACTCTGTCGAACCAGGTTTTATCCGAGTTGAGGCCGATGAAGTGACCTACAATCTGCACGTCATGCTTCGATACGAAATAGAAAAGAAGATTTTCAATGAAGACTATCCCCTCGAACAGTTGCCAGAGTTGTGGAATTCGATGATTTCTGAGTGGTTTGGATTGACCGTCCCATCGGATGACCTCGGATGCCTCCAAGATATCCATTGGTCCATGGCAGCGTTTGGCTACTTCCCGACTTACACGCTTGGGAATCTCTGCGCAGCGCAACTCTTGGAAGCGATGAGTAAAGATCTAGGTTCAATCCAAGACTTAATTTCCTCGGGAGATTGGTCATCAATGCCGAACTGGTTGCGGGATCGGGTTCACAAGCGTGGGAGTGCATTGCTTCCAGCTGATCTTATCGAAGAAGCAACGGGTTCCCCACCATCCAGTGAACCTTTCCTTCGATACGTTGAAGAGAAGTACGGGGCGATTTACTCACTCTGATTCATCATTCGGATCGTCTTTGTTTGAAGAACCGACGAGTCGATTGATGCGCTCTGTTAGTTCCATAATCGCTTCATTGAGATCGGTGCTACGATCGTCTTCATGATCCGTTCCAAAGGTTGTACCGAGCAACGTAATCATTGCACCTGAAAGCATCATTACCGCTGGCCAATAGATATCTTCTGCGACCATCCCATCTGTTGCGACCATGCCACCCCAAATTGCACCTGAAATGAAAATAATCAGACCGATCATCATCTGTTGGTATCCTTTTCCTAGTTGTTCTTCCATACTACTCATGTTTCTCATGAGGAAATTCCCCATCGAGTATTTAACAACGGTTGTCGATTTACCACAACTCGATTAATTCCAAGGCGTCATGAGCAAAGGCGAACCCGTCTCACCCTCACCGACCAGGATTGAACCTTTTGGCCCTGTTTCACTCGTTCTTTCAAAGACAGGAACACCTCCAACGACGGTAAGTGCTGGCCATCCAACGAGTTTCTTGCCGTGAAACGGACTCCAACCTACGGTTGTCCATGTATTTGCATCGTCAACCATTCGTTCAGTGGTCATATCAACAAGGGTTATATCTCCATCATAGCCTTCTTCGAGACGACCTTTGCCTATCATCCCATAGCATTCTGCAACGTTGTAGCACATCCACTTGACAACCTGTTCAATTGTGCAGGCACCTTTCGAGGCATGGGTGAGCATGACAGGAAGTGAGGTTTCAACACCAGGCATCCCACTTGGAGCGCCGGGAAATCCTTTTGATTTGCTTTCCATGGTATGAGGCGCGTGATCGGTTGCAATGCACGTGATTGTCCCATCATGAAGACGATTCCACAACGTCTGCTTGTCCTTCTGATAGCGAATTGGAGGATTCATTTTCAAGCGCGTTCCAAGTTCATCAACATCCCGTTCATCGTATGTCAAATGTTGAGGCAAGACTTCTGTGGTGATGTGAGCCTTGCCCTCTTCTCCGTACATTGAGGTGAGTCCGTTTAACCAGTCTGCCTCCACTCCAGATGTTAGGTGGAGAACATGAAGGCGATGATTGGTTTCTTGTGCATAGGCCACGGCTCGCTTTGTGGCGATGAGTGCAGTTTCATCATCCCGCCATTCGGCATGAGCGGCCATATCTGTGCGACCATCAATCAATTTCTTCCGCTCAATCATGCGTGTTTCGTCTTCAGCATGCACGGCGATGAGGCCTGCGGTATTTGTGAAGATCTCGTGAAGTGCATCTCTATCGTTAACGAGAAGGTCCCCTGTCGAAGATCCCATGAAGATTTTTATCCCACAAATGCCTGGAATTGCAACAGGAGCGCCTGGGGTTCCCACAGCCTTTTGCAGCTCCTCTACATTGGATTCAGTTGCCCCAATGAAGAAGCCAAAATTGGTTACACAACGTTGGTTACCTGTCGCAATCTTTTCGTGCATCGACTGGAGTGTTGTTTGACTTGGCACATTGTTTGGCATGTCAAGGAACGATGTTACGCCCCCACTCGCTGCTGCACAAGAACCCGTGTACAAATCCTCTTTTTCGGGCTGTCCCGGGTCGCGAAAGTGAACTTGTGGGTCAATGATGCCAGGAAGAAGATGAAGGCCTGTTGCATCAACGGTATGAATTTCGTTTTCTACAGTGATTCCTCCACCTGGTCGAATGCTGGTGATTTGGCCGTTTTCAATGAGTAAATCGCCAACAACGGTGGTGTTTGGTAGAACCATTGTTGCATTCTGAATTAGCATGTTTGACATCTTCAATCAGATTACCCGTGGTGCATCAAGTCAATGAATGCTCTTATCGACG
This sequence comes from Candidatus Poseidoniaceae archaeon, assembly GCA_022451765.1. Taxonomy (GTDB): domain Archaea; phylum Thermoplasmatota; class Poseidoniia; order Poseidoniales; family Poseidoniaceae; genus MGIIa-L2. The sequence continues at coordinate 4,671 of JAKUNY010000011.1, read as the reverse complement.
TCTCGCGTTTTTTGGACGGAATGCATTGCATACCTCATCGTTGCAATCAAGGTAAGGCCCTCCAATTAAATCAACGCAGTAAGGAACTGCTTTCCAGATTTCGTCGATGGTTTCTCGGATTGATTTTGGTCGGCCAGGCAGATTGAAAAGTAGACATGACCCTCGAATCCCTGCTGTTTGTCTTGATAGAATTGCAGTTGGCGTGTATTTGAGTGAGATTGCCCGCATTTGTTCGCCAAACCCTGGCATCAATCGTTCAACGACGTTTTCTGTCGCCTCTGGAGTAACATCACGATCTGCTGGCCCTGTTCCACCGGTCGTCACAACGACGTGACAGCCAACGATGTCTGCAAGTTCGATCATCGTCGATTCAATCAAGGATTGTTTGTCTGGAATGCATCGGTAATGAACCTCCAACGGTGACAATGTCGCTTCGATTAAAAATTGGAGAATCGCTGGTCCCCCCTCGTCCTGATATTCATTTGAGGAGGCCCTATCAGAGGCAACAAGAATGCCTATTTTTGCCATCTCTCCAACGCTGTCAGGTCGACCTTCGATGGTTGTTACAGCGTCCATGGTGTGGCCTCAGGAACCGTATTTCTCTTTGATATCGTTGTGAAAGTTGTCCAGAAGCGTGTCTTCAAACAATTCTGTTTGTCGACGGATCTTTGTTGAGCGAATGTGTAAAATTGCTCCCAAAACAAAGACGATAATCATGATTGGAATGACTGCTTCAAGTTTGTATTGGTGCATGATTTTGATGATGCCCTCAGCCGTGTACGCCCAGGTGATTGATGCAATAAAACCTCCAATCATTGTTGCGAGGAGACCACGCATAAATTTCATTCGTGAGAGATGGCCAAGCATCCCACCTACAAGTACTCCAGAAGCCATGAATGGGATCCAAACGAACACAATCAGCCCCCAGAATCCCCATTTGTTGATCATTTCACGCTTTTCATTTGCAGTGTATTCCACCGTTGAGAGAATGTCTCCAAGGAGTTTCGTTTGCAGCATACGTCCACCAAACCCGTCTTGTCGTGCAACGGCAGCGATGCGTTCATCCTTGTTTCCCTTACGTTCAACACGCCCGGCCCCGGAGCGATCTGCAAGTGTTGAAATCTGGTTACGAGCCTTTACGATTAATTCCTGTGAAGTAAGGATGTCTTGGTTGCGCTCTGAGATGTAGTTTCGCAGTTCGTCTTCAACTTCTGCAGCTTGTCGCTTAAATCGGAAGAATGCCAGTCGTGTTGTAGGTTTGAAAATCACTGAAACAAACACGATTCGATCATCGCTCGTAATAACCGCATTCTGAAGCTCAAGTGTTTTATCACGAACGAAGTAGAGATCGAGCGAATCTCGGACTTCGTCTTCGATTCTTGAGAGAGAATGGAGCTCTTCGAAGAAAGATGTATAATTCTCTGGGGGGTCTTCATCATCACGATCACCAACACCAACGCCGACACCTGAATCGAAGTCAATCGCTTGGCCTGAGCCGATGGAACGGACTGTAAGCTGGACTGGTTTGAAGACACGGAACAGTGCAAACTCTTCGAGAACTTCTTTCAGAATTTCATCCCGAATGCTTTTGCTGTCGGTCAACGTGTTTTCCGTATTCTTGTACGGCACCATAATGTCAATTGACAACTCACGAGGTTCCACCTTGGCTAAATCATGATCGACTTCAATCCCGAGTCGGCGTTCACATCGTGTGATGATGTCATCGACCAATCGGATAATGTGGTTGCGAGAGAGGATGTCGTCCGCCTCTTGGTGGTAGACTTTGTACATGAGTGGGTAGGCAATCAACAATGAAAAGACCGACAATGAGAGTGAGTTAAACGCCATCCACCAAGCAGGAATTCCCGCAGCGCCACCTGCGAGCATTGCGGTCTCTCGTCCTCCACCTAGTTCAGCGACGAGTAAGATGTATCCCCAGTTGCCCAATTCCTGAACCGACCAGCACGATCTCGCACCGGATTCGGTTATCCGGACCTCACGATGTTCCTCGCCCCCAATGAATGGCAGGATTCCGCCCTTGGTTCCAATCTCGAGTTCAAATTCAAGTGTCTTTGAGAGTGAACCAGTGGAATTCGCTTGCTCACGTGCATCCTCAGTATTGTTGTACAGCGTTACCTTGAGCATTACTTCATATTCGCCTTCTGCCAATGTGCTGTAGTCCGCTTTTGCATGAACGCGGTTTACATCATCGTCGAGTTCACGTTCGACCTGCGTCGGGGGAGAGTTTTCGGCTGATTCTTTTCCATGTATATTGTATTCAAGTACAGCGATTCCTTCTGGTAGATTGTATGCATTCAATGAAAATTGTTCAGCATCTTCGTTCGGGAATATGAGAATCCACGGTTGGTTATCGATTTCAACACATTCGTCTCCGATGTCAAGGAACGTCGTCGATGCAGAATGATCCATTGCTGTAGATTGGCCAAGCAGCCCCGAGGACATTGAAAGAATGAGTGCTCCATACAGGACACCGTAGGCGACGCCCATCAACAAAACAGGGTTCTCTTTTTTTGTGAACATACTTCGGCTATCGCCATCTGTACGCCTTCTCCGAATTTCATTGAGTTCTTTGAGCAGACGGTCACTCTTTGATTCAGTTTCATGCTGCTCTTTGGGCATCTCATCCCCAATCGCAGCGTCGCCCATATAGCACCTAAGTGCATGTAGCAAATGAACCCATTGATAATTGCATGGTGGGTTAGGCCGGACTTGAACCGGCGACCTCGGCATCTTCAGTGCCGCGCTCTCCCAACTAAGCTACCAACCCGTGCGTGTCTGCGACGACACCCAAGATTTCAAGCCTTCGTTACTTATTCCTGACCATCGAGAATTGATTTTTGCATTTCAAAGAGAGACGAGAAACCGATATCGGCCATGTCCAGAAGTGCATCGAGTTCTTCTCGCTGATAAGTTGCTTCTTCTCCGGTTCCTTGGACTTCAACAAATGAGCCATCGCTGACTTTAACGACGTTCATGTCAACATCCGCATTTGAGTCGAGGTTGTAGTCGAGGTCGAGGTACGATTTACCATCGATCAGTCCGACGGAAATTGCTGCAACATCATGCGGCATTACTCGCATTTCATGCGCCTTTTTCTCATCCACGGACAAAACAGGTGCGCTCCATCCTGAGCGTCGCTGTTCCTCGGTTGGACGCATATTTTGTGGAAGACAAATGCCGGCAGAAATCAATCGTCGCACGCCCAGGCGTAATGCTAAATTCGCTGCAGTAATTGAGGCGCAGCGTGTTCCTCCATCGGCATTGAGGATATCACAATCAACGTTTAGTGCAATTGGCCCGAGTTCTTCCAAATCGACGGCTGCACGGAGCGAACGAGCGACCAATCGTTCAATTTCTTGGGTTCGCCCTTTTGCCCCACGACGTTCTCTTCGAAACCGGGAATCAGTCGACCCCGGTAGGAGTGAGTATTCTGCATGTACCCATCCCTTGTTCGAATCTCGTGGAAACCATCCTGGCAGCCTTGCTTCCTTTGTGCAGCAAGCAAGAACAACGGTCTCACCTTGTCGATAAAGAATCGATGCGAGGGCATTGCTTGTAAAGTCAATCTCAACCTCAACGCTTCGCATTTCGTCTGCATTCCTTGATGTGTTCAATCCAGTCTTGAATTTGGCCATGCTGCTGCGAAGAGGTTGAGTTCATCAACCCTTTTGTTTCCATGAAAGTAGACCATGCGTATGTTCAAGAGGCCATTGCCAATGCAGTCATCATGTCAAATCACAAGGCCGTCATTTGCGGGGTCGCACGGACACCCATCGGTCGATTTTTAGGCACACTTTCATCGCTTACATCCATAGATTTGGGCGTTGCAGCAGTAAAGGAACTGTGTCATCGTGTTGGTTTCGATCCTTCCACTGGGATTGTCGATGAAATTCTGATGGGGCAGGTGCTGCAAGCTGGTGTTGGACAAGCACCTGCTCGGCAGGTTGCACTCGGTGCTGGATTGCCAGTGACAACTTCTTGTGTAACAGTAAATATGGTCTGTGGCTCATCTCTTCGAGCCGTTATGCAGGCTGCGTCGAGTGTTCGATTGGGTGAGCACAATGTTGTCATTGCTGGTGGAATGGAGAGCATGTCCAATGCACCTCAACTTCTGATGGGCCAACGGTCCGGACAGAAAATGGGCGATTCCAAACTAATCGATTCCATGATCTACGACGGTCTTTGGGATGTTTACAACAATATGCACATGGGAAACACGGGTGAAGTCATTGCGAAGGAGTGTTCAATCACGCGTTCTCAGGCAGATGAATTTGCTGCACAAAGTCATACGAAAGCTGCAAAAGCATGGGAAGAGGGTTGGTTCGATTGGGAAACCTTCCCAGTTTCTGTACCTCAGCGAAGAGGGGATGACCTCGTTCTTGAGCGAGATGAAGGGGTACGTTCAGATTCAACTGCTGACAGCCTTTCCAAACTGAGGACGGTTTTCGACAAGGATGGTATTGTTACTGCAGGCAACGCAAGCACACTCAACGATGGTGCAAGCGCTGTGCTTGTGACATCTGAATCCTACGCAAAGCAACAAGGTTGGGAAATCATTGCTACCATCGAAGATTACTGCACTGCCGGTGTCGAGCCAGAGCGAGTGATGAGTGCTCCAATCCCCGCTGTCAGAAATCTGCTCAAACGAAA
>JAKUNY010000109.1 GCA_022451765.1 Candidatus Poseidoniaceae archaeon | reverse complement strand
TCGACCATTTCAAACTCCAAGGTCAAGTTGATTTTGAACTCGGCTCTTTCTCGAAAGCCCTTGGCGTACAAGGAGGTATTCTTGCTGGAACAGAAATGACGCGAACACATGCACTGAACCACTCAAGATCATGGCTTTTGTCAGGTTCGCAACCCCCGGGTGTCGCAGCTGCACAAAAAGCAGCAATTGAAGTCCTTATGGAAGAACCTGAGCATCATGCAAAACTCTGGGAGAACACCAATTATTTCAGGAAGGAATTGCAATCCCTCGGTTTTGACACAGGTGTTTCAACCACACCAATTATCCCTATCATGTGTGGAGAATCTTCAACTGCGAAGGCAATGACAACCCATCTTCAACGAGAAGGCGTTATGGCTGGAGCCATCGTGTTCCCGATGGTTGCACGAGACAAAGCCAGAATACGAACACAGATGTCTTCCGGATTGTCAAAGGACGACTTGAATGAAGTTCTACGAATATTGGAAGAAATCGGACCGAAAGTTGGCCTTATTTGATACCGATGAACGATTCTCTGTGACAGAGACAACATGGATTATTCTGCTTCAAATGCATCAACCACTTCAAGCAGTTCAGTATCTTCTCCGGCTAAATCATCCGCTGATTCCTGCTGTGATTTATTGGACCCCTTCGTGCTTCCAAATGGATTGACACCCTCATCAATCATGCAAAGTAATCGCCACCTTGGCGCCCAAGAAAGATGAACATATGCGGGCCCAGGAAGCAGCAGGACAAACAGGGATATTCCGTTCGGTAGGTCGAGGAAGTTGGAGTAATCCAAACCCAGCAATCCGATTCCAAGGAATGGCATCGGATACAGGATAATGCGAGGTGGCGCCATTGGCATTCGTTTCGATAATGCGACCAAAATCAACGAACAAAAACCGAGAACAAGACAGGCTGCCATAAACAAAGCCGAAAACAGCAGCCAGTTCGAAAATGATTCATTCAAATTATCGTAACGTAGAATGTAAGGGAAGATAAGGGCTAAACTGATGAGGAAACCATAGAACATCCCAATGTTGGCAGGGTGGGATATCCAAAGAGGCAGACGTGAAAATCGGCGCGACAAAGAAGTTCCAAAGAGAAGATCTTTGTCCTCTGGACTTAACTCTGAGACAATCTCAGACCAACGGTCTTGAGGTTCCATAGCCGTATGCTGACGGGTTTAGGTTTTCAATGCACCCTTTGATGCGTCGTTGAATGTCTCATTCTTGACGCTTTAATCTCTTTGCAATGGGCCCTGATGCATCTTCCATCTCACTTTCATCCGGCCAGTCTCTGTCCAACAAGCCGTAATCAATGGACTCCCTCTCCCGCGCATCTTCGATTTCATCCTCAATTTCATTGTGAGCATCTCGTAAAGCGAGGGATTGATTCAGCAAAGCCATGGTTCTTCGAAGCTTTGCATCAATGGTTTTCTTATCGGTAAAGTAACCAAGGATGGTATAATCATCGTTCATTGCAACCAAATTATATCCTGAGAGTACGTCATCCCTGATGAGCCTGTAGCGATCATTGCCAGCCTTCAACCAACGCCCATCATGCATTCGTATCATTACCTCTGATTCTTTATCAGAATCCAATTCCATCATTGGGTGTGATGGGTTTACTGCAAAAGGTGTACGTTGCCAATCATGCCACTGTTGATAACTGTAGGCCGATATCAAAGAGAAAACTCCTATCAACATGAAGAACACTCCTGACAAGATGAGATTGACGGGGAATGAGCCATGGACAAGGATACCTAATACAGGAACAATAAGAAAAATGCTGAATCGTACAAATAGCGCACGCCCATGCTCCTGTGCTTTAGGTGTCTGGGAGAAAAGGATAAACTGATTCGGAAGCCCTTCTTCAAAATGTTTCATTCCATCACCTCAGTTGCGACGGGAAGCTTCATGTTTTCATACGTTTGTTGCCAAAGGTCAACATCCTCTGCATACACAGAGATGTTTTCGACATGTTGTTCGATATCGAATCCCCAAGCGATTTTCCAGGGCGCCAATTTTGGAGTCAGTTTACTCCATTGATTTGCAACACCACGGGATTTTTTACGTTGGTGATTGTAAAGCAATGCTGCGGTTTGTATGAGGCCTTGAACCAACAAGATTTCACTCATCTCTGCATTTCGACGCTTAAGCGAATTCCACAAATCTTCCCATGCTTCGTGAGCATGCCAATATCGGCCATTGTCAAAATCCATTCGGCCCTGTTCGAGCAACACCCCTTCTTCCGTTGAAAGAGGTGATGCCTGCATGATTGGCCGATACCTTCGACCATTGAAATGCTTCTCATTTGGCTTTGAGGGACACACAGTTCAAAAGATAAAAGCAAATCTTGCGACTTGCGGGGTGAGGATTGTGTCGGATTTTGTTCCAGGAGATGTTCTTGAAACAAGACGCGGTGGTGTTGATGTTCTACGACATCTCGCCCATGAATTGGCCAAATTGGAACGAAATGGGTCCATCAAAATCCATCGTAAAATTCCGGATGTAGGTGAGCGAATCGGCCATCTCTTAATTTTCGACGGATCGCTTGCTGCTGCGTTCCATCAGGCTGACATGGAGCGGTATGGGATTGAAGCACTGCTTGAAATTGAATCTGACGCATCTGCACTTGATGCGACGATGAGCTTGCATGAAATGTCCGAATCGTTGTACATATCCACCCTTTCTGAGCACCCCCATGCAGGTTTGGTTGAGGAAGAGGATGGAATCCGTGATGAGGCTTGGTGGACATCAGTACGAACGCCCCGAAGACGAATTGAACGGGAAGAGCGACTACCTGAGTTGAAGCCCAGCGTATCCGTTCCAGAGGCCTTGCGAAGAAAAAGCGAAGCACGGATGCGGAGTCAAGGAGGACCTGTTCTTCAGCGAGGGCAGGCTTGGCTTGAACACTCAATTGAACCTCACGAAATATTCGAACTTGCAACCACCTTGAGTGAAATGAAGCAACCTGTGCTCCTCATTTCTCGACAATCTCCCTCTCGCATTGAATCCAACTATCGCATGCCAATCAAGCAGTATCACTGGTTGTCTGAAACCCAGCATGAGCGCACATTGGACCCTTCTTTGGAGTCGATTCGGCGAAACATCGATGTGTTTTTTTCAGAGCATGAGCGAGGAATCCTTTTTCTTGAAGGGATTGAATATCTATCAGGAATTCATGGCGAGCAACGGGTGATAGAGATGATTCGAAGCATCGTCGATCAAACTCGGTTGAATGGAAATGTTCTGATTGTTTCATCAAATCTTGAGGCTTTTACTTTGCAACATCGAACACGATTGGAGCGCGAATTCAGCGCCTTGGAAAGCCAGCAAATGCAGACGTGGTTGCTCGATGTCGACCTGTTGCAAGATCACCCTTACTTTCGCGACCTTGATGAAGCAGTGGAAGATGTTATTGCAGAGCATCTTGAAGCACATGTGCAAGATCCTGTTCTGCCACCGAAGCCAGAAACGCAGAGTCAAGTCAATCAAGTACCATTGCCGAAGGAACACTTGACAGTGAAAGTTGATGAAGAACTGCAATCAAAGATGCGCTCATGGGCAAACGATGATGTTGAGGAACCTGAGGAAGAATTGAACATTGCGGCCGACCCTATACCTGAGGAAATTGACGTCAATTTGGCGAGGAAGCCTCGAACCCCTCAGCGAATCATACGGAGCAGTAAGGGTACAACGTCACCTGCCAAACGAAACTCAATCGATGATGCTGCTAGGCAAATCATTGACCTCCCTGTCTTGCCGAATGATTCGGGACAATCGAAATCGTTCGTACCTGTATCAGCGAAGATCACTCACACACTTCCAAAGCCAAGTGTACCGAGTTTACAGAAGACAATGAACAAGGCTGCATCGTCCAAGGCAGGAAAACGGCTTGCGAATTTCCCTCCAATCAAATCCACGAAAACCATTGCTACTCCGGTTCAGAAATCGGAGCAAGCCAAAAACAGCATCCAACCATCCCCCTATGCACGAGAACATGCTGCATCTCAACAGCGTTTGTCCGACAACAATGATCAGGAGGATAAGGCATGAGCATCGAGCGGACCAACCGATTGAAAATTGCTCTCCAAAAGGCAAAGGCTGGTCTCGCAAACGATGAAGATGTTTCTGAGAAGAATCCGTCGAGGCTTGGGCGGCTTCTGAACAAAAAAGGGACACTCTCGCATGAGCGACGATTTATGCAATCGCAACCAATTCATGAACGCCCCATGATGGAAGCCATCAGTCAAGAAATCCTTGGGATGGAGGTTGAATACCAACCCGCTTTAAAGTTGGAAAATGTGCATCCTGTTTCTCGGCTAAAGGAACTACGTGAACGAAGTTTTGATGGAACGATTCCGGAAGGGAGTCTTGGCGACAAAATCGGATTCTCTTCCTCTGGCCAGCCATTGTGGTCAACCATTCTTGATGAACAGCGAAATATGCCTCTGAATGCTCCTTCACAACAATTGGCAACCCCGGTTCGTGGTGAACGGTTGCACCACAGCACCATTCTCAAAAGCCAAGCAGACTGGCCAAAGCGTTTGCAAATGAGTCAAAGGAAGACGTTCAAACATTGGAAGGTTACAGCAGAGAACAAACAGGCAACAACAATCTGTGAAACGATCATCGACAACCTTGGTGAACGCCACAACCCACACATCATTCTTGGCGAGAGAGAAGTAGGAAAAAGTCATCTTTTGCACGCAACCGGCCAGAGTGCCTTGCGCTATTTTGATGGGGATGTTCGTATTCTACGAGCGACTGAACTGCTTAGCAAAGATACTATTCCACACGATTGGCATGAAGGGATTGCCTCCAGTTCGTTGTTGCTCCTGGACGATATCCATTTAATCGCTGAGCATGAGAAGCATGCACAAAACGTAGGTTACATGATTGACCATGCATTGAATTTAGGCGTCCATGTTCTCGCCACCACAACATTACATCCGGAAAACTGGACCTCGTCCCGTTTGTGGGAGTTTTTTCGATCTGCTTCGATTTCAACCATTTACCCTGTTTCTCAAGCAAGTCTAGCGATTCACATTAAACAACAAGCCTCCTTGCTTGGCATGCTTTTCGAAGATGCACACACAATGGAGGTCTTGAATTACAGCGGCCAATACTGGCGAGGTGTTGAGGCTGCACTTTCGGCACTCAAAGACGCTCATGAACAAGGTCAAGAAATTCTCGATCCAGAGGACATTCTTGTCGTGCTCAATGGCAAATCAAGCAATACATTTGAGGTGGAAGACGCCGAGGGGAATTCATCCATTTCCCTCGCATCGGACATTTTGAAGCGAGCAACAGATG
>JAKUNY010000108.1 GCA_022451765.1 Candidatus Poseidoniaceae archaeon | reverse complement strand
TCTATTGAGTGCCCACCGAGTCGAATAAAGACGTCCTCCAAGGTTTCCTTTTCGGACTCTTTCATTCCTGATACCGTTCCTGCAGCCAGAACACGACCGTGATTGATAATGGCCATGCGGTTGCACATGCGCTCCGCCATCTCAAGGACGTGTGAGCAGAGGAAGATTGTCCCGCCATCATCGACGTGATCGAGCAACCATTCTCTGCATTTTCGCTGATAAATAGGATCAAGATTTGCAAACGGTTCATCCAAAAAGAGAAGTTTGGGCTTGTGGATAAATGCGGATGCGAGCATGACTTTTTGCCGCTGACCTTTTGACAAATCCTTGCACATCGTATCCCTTTTTTCCTGCAATCCGAACCAATCCAACCAGTGCTCGACTTGCGCCTCAAGGTCCTCAAGGCCTCGCAATCGAGCAACAAACTGAAGGAACTCAGTAGGTGTCAAAAACGATGGAGGAGATTCCGATTCGGGAACAATTCCGATATTGGCTTTGAGTTTTTGAGGTGATTTTCGAGCATCGACGCCCAACACCTCGATCTGTCCAATCGACGGTTGCAATTGACCTGTTAGGAGTTTTATGAACGTCGATTTACCTGCACCGTTTGGCCCAAACACACCAAAAAATTCGCCGGAATGAACCTCGACATTGAGTGGGTGGAGGGCAACGAATTCGCCGTATCGCTTTCCCATGTCGACCGCACGCACAAGGGGTTGAGAGTCATCGCCCATACATCCACGAACCAACTTTAGGTTTTCATTGCTTGCTTAATCCGCCTAAGCGGTCCATCGGTGAACTCTTGAACTCCCGTTGTTTGCGAAATCCATGACGCCCCCAGAACATGACGTTCTTCGCATTGAAACAATCCCTGTCGAAGCATGCAGCGATGGTACAGTTGTAGCCATGGTGACAATCAATCGGCCAAACAAACTGAATGCGTTGAACGCTGATGTGACATCAGCCATAAAGGAAATGATCGCTTGGGTAGAATCCGAAGATTTGGTTCGTTGCGTTATCATGACTGGTGCTCAGCCGCTTAAGCCGGATGAAGGAAAGCGTGCAAAACCAAATGCGTTCGTTGCAGGCGCAGACATCACTGAATTCCTCGGAGCTGGAAGCGAAGAGATTGCAAGCAAATTCACGGACAATGCGATTGAAGCATTGTGGAACGTAACCAAACCGACCATTGCAATGGTTGATGGTTTCGCACTTGGAGGTGGCCTCGAGGTTGCTTGCTCTTGCGATATACGCATCGCAAGTTCACGGTCAAAGTTCGGGACTCCTGAAATCAATCTTGGACTCATCCCTGGTTACGGTGGTACTCAACGACTTGTCTCTTTGCTCGGTTATGGAAAAGCTCTCGAGATGGTTTACACGGGCGAGATGATCAACGCCGAGGAAGCCTTCCGAATTGGTCTTGTGAACCACGTCGTCGAATCCAGTGAGTTGAAACAGAAAACATTGGACATGGCCTGTTTGATTGCTACCAAATCCAGCAGTACACTTCGAGTCGCCAAAGAAACACTTCGGTCAGCACTCGATGAAGGGTTAACAGAAGGCGTGGCAACAGAAGCCAGAGCCTTTGCAGGATTGTTCGATACGGAAGACAAGGAAATCGGAGTTCAGGCTTTCCTTAATCGAGAGAACGCACAGTGGAAACACAAGTGATCAAAATCCGACAATCAGTTGCCAAGCGATGGCAAAAATTGCAACATCGGCCAATGCATGGGCAACCCAAGCCACCCAAATGCTTCGGTATTGGACGTAAATCCACGAGAAGATGACGCCTCCGATGAAGACACCCAGAGAGGCAAGTGCATTGCCAAGTGGGTCGATGAAGAAAGCCAATGCAATCGTGTGATGCAGCGTAAAGATTCCTGCTGACAGCAAAATTGGTCGCCATTTTCCGCCAAGAATTTGTTCGAGTTTCGACGTAATGAACCATCGAAAAACGTACTCTTCAAGCACGGAATTGATGAAGATCCAGAACAGAATTCCGATGGCAAGTTTCCACGGGACTGTAAGTCCGAACGGCTCAAGAATTTCGTGCAAATCCTCGCTGCGTAGAACAAGATCACCGAGTAAAATATAGGCAATAGCTATGACAAAAATCATTCCCATTCCGAGCAATACTGAAATCGTCCAACCCCCCTCTCTTGGCATCGAGTAAGACCGCTCACCTCCTTCGACCTTTAGGTACCACAAAGCAGGTAATCCAAACATCCACAGTTTGGTGAACACAAAAACAAAAGCAGCAATGATTCCTGCTTTCAGGGCAAAACCGGTAATGACCGACACAGTTGGTGCTATTGCAACGAGAACAAGTCCGAGCAATGCGAGTTGTTTTTGCTTCGACGATGCTTGCGGAATTGTTTCCATCAACAAGCCTCAATCTTCATCCATTTCCAATTTCAAAGCTGCGAGTGCACCCGATGGGCTCGGTAGGTCCGGTAGTGGGAGTGGGTTACCATCCGGTCCAATAAGAGGAGGAAGCTCGGGAAGTGTCGATTCAGTCGGGGCTTGGGCCGAAATAACCGCTTCAAATCCAGCATCGAGTTGGGAGCGGTACTTGAGGATGCGTTGGTCATCGATTCGAATGAACGTAGCCCCATAGATGTGACCTGGGTCGGGGTTGAGGGGTTGGTTGAGAACGGATAGGCCATGGCCTTCGTTTTGCAAAACTGTTACCAAATCTTCTCGATCGACGTTTTCTTCCCACATGCGCGATGTTGATGCGCGGATGTCGGCCATTTGTGAGCGGCGGCGTGCCTCGATGCGCGCACGTATTTCGCTGTGAAGGGATGCACGCTCTTTGACCGTTGCTTGAATGTCTGCCTCTTCAACGGATTCGGGGCTGACCTCGACAACATATTCATCGGCAACATGAACTGTTTCGACCTCAACATAAGGCAGTTCATCCATTGGCTCATCGTTGTCCTCAACGGTTGCCGCCATTGCAGCGCGTTGTGCTTCCTTGGCAGCAAGTATCTTCGCTGCCTTGCGTTCTTTGAGCGACATTGTCTTCTCTGGTTCAGCCGAAGGACTCGTTTCCGCTTCTTCAACCTCATCGGTTTGCGCAGCAGCGGCAGAGGCGGCTGCAACCGGTGCATCAGAAGAAAGAGGTTGAGCTGGAAGTTCAAAGGAAGGCGATCCTGAAAGGATGAAGATCAGTCCGAGAACAATCATTATGCCAATGGTAATCCATTGTTGATTCTCGTCCATTTGACCAACTGAGACGAAATAAAACAGCAACGTGGCAACAAACGCCAATGCGATTGTGTTGCGGAAGAATCCCATGCCTATCGCTCCGTCCAAGAACTCCCTGCTTATGACGATGATGCCGTTTCGGATGATGAAAGCAATTTGATAAGTCCGTCAAGAGCCTTACGTCGATGACTGAATTGTTCCTTCAACCGCATATCAACATCTGCAAACGTCAATCCATTGGTTGTTGTTGTTTTTCCATCGATTTCGATGTTATCCGGCACGAAGATTGGGTCGAATCCAAAACCATCCTCTCCACTTGCACTGGAAGCAATAACTCCCCGACAAACACCACGTGAAACATGGATTTTACCGTCGAGGAGGAAAGCAGCAACCGCTTCGAATTGAGCGCCTCTTTCGTTCTCTCCTTCCAAGAGGTTGAGGATACCGTCGCATCCAAGCGTCTCCAGTACATACGCCGAGTAAACACCCGGGAACCCATTTGATTTGTCAATGAATAAACCAGCATCCTCGACCATGAGAGCATCGTTTGGGTTTGGAAGATAGGGTCTTGCTTGTTCAAGTTTAGAACGTGCAACAATTTCCAAGTCATCACACTGCGGTTCAACAATTTCGAGGCCATCGACGGTTAATTGACGTACATTGTAGCCGAGTGGTTCAAGCGCATGTTTGGCTTCACGGACTTTACCCACGTTCCCGGTCATGAACCAAAGAGTGCGCATGCTCTTGTCCTGACACCCATGATTGATGGCTTTTCGGATTCAATCGAGGACGAACTTCAAGTTCCTGTTTCATGAGGAATCACCATGCTCCAACAAGTGGTCATGGTCGCATTGGGTGGAGGAATCGGAGCTGCACTTCGCTACCTGAGCTCTGAATGGTTTTCCAATGAAGGCTTTCCTTATGCAACACTCGCCGTCAATTTGGTTGGGTCTTTCCTGATGGGAGCGCTAGCGATCGCCCTTGCTGAGCAGGTCATTTCCAAGGATCTTGCATTGTTGTTCGGAACCGGTTTACTCGGTGGATTGACGACAATGTCCGCCTTCTCTGTCGAAACAATTCGGCTCATTGAAGAACAGCAAACTGGGATTGCGGCCAGCTATGTTGGCCTTACAATGGTTCTTTGTCCCTTGCTTGCCTTCATTGGATGGAAGCTCTCAGAAACAATCCTAGGTTCAACCTGAGGTTTAAGTGGAAGAGGGTTGAGGCGCGAACAATGACGAACGAACACTTGATTTTGAAGCTGAACGAGGCACTCGGATGGGAATTGAGAGCCATCAATATGTATGCACATTACGCAGCGTACATCCGCGGAATTCATCGTATGCAACTCGAACCCCACTTTACTGCGGAGGCAAATGAATCAATGGTTCATTCAAACATTGTTCGATCAGCCATCGTTAAACTCGGTGGCGTGGCTGTAACGGAAAGAAACCCAATGCCGATTGAACACGTTTCCTCCTACACAGACATGCTTGCACAGTCACTTATAACAGAGATGAAGGCTGCTGAAGTCTACGGTGAACTCATGCCAATGATTGAGGATGCAGGCGATGCGGATCTTTACGACGCAATTGAGCAAATCTATCTCGCAGAAGTTCGCAGCGTAGAGGAACTCGGGCGACTCGTCGAGTGATTAAACACGTATACTGAGCATGCGCTCAAGTGCGAGAAGTGATCCTTCCTGCACTTCTTTGGGTACCTTGATTTGGTTGTGCGTATTGCCCTCTGAAAGCTTCTCAAGAAGATCCATCAGGTACGCTGGATGAATCATGTACATCGTTGAGCACGGACAAATTTCAGGATCGAGGCATTCGATGTGTTTGTCGGGATGCTCGTCGGCAAGACGTGCAACCATGTTGATTTCCGTTCCGATTGCGACCGTTGTTCCTTTGGGCAAATCGTTAACGAAATTAATGATGTACTGCGTCGATCCATTTGCGTCCGCCACCTCAACCGTCTCTTTGGGGCATTCCGGATGAACGACGACCACACCGTCTGGATGACGTTGACGGAAATCGGCAATTTGGCTAGGTTTGAATCGCTTATGGACTGAACAGAATCCATGCCAGAGAATTATGCGCGCATCGGTGAGAGTGG
>JAKUNY010000107.1 GCA_022451765.1 Candidatus Poseidoniaceae archaeon | reverse complement strand
CACGGACCCAATCATCAATCACTTGATGTGGTACATCTCCTGCTTTAACAAATCGTTTGCAATCGTAGTACCCTGCATCAATTCCGTCAAAGGAAATTGTGATGTTGCTCTGATTCACAACATTTGTTCCCGGTACATCCCATGTCAAAATGCAAGCGCCCGGTTGGCCATCAATTCTCCATTCTGAATCAAAATTGCCACCCGTTGGGCATGGATTCGCCGTACCTGTCGCAGGATACGCCTCATTGGGTACAACCCTCAAAATTGCACGATGGATAATCGGAGTTGACGATTCACCGCTTTTCTTGTAGATGACAACATCACCCTCCATTCCGTGTGACTCGTGACCGTAGTACAAGTTTGATGAATCCGTGGCTTCAGCAAATGTTACGATGTTTTCGAACGACGATTTGTGAACCATAACAAGATCTCCTGCATCGATGCTTCCAATCTCTCCTTCACTGTCGTGTATCATGCTCGAGGATTCAACAACAACGAGCGGAGGCATCGATTGTGTGTGCGCGTACAGTGCTGCTATGAGAACGACAACCATTCCTCCTGCGAGCAATATCTCTCGAAGGAGAAGTTTGGTCGAATCGGAGGGCTGCAAAGGATTCCCACCATTTCAACGTCGCATGCCTCGTTCTTTGAGAAACGCATTCCAACGTTCCTCATGGCCTGCACCAAGTGCTGCCGCAGAGCGATCACCATCCGAACGGCGACGTTTTAGTTCAGCTGTACTTTGGATTTCATACAATTCGTCGAGAGTGCTAACATGACCTTTGTAAACCAAAAATTCTGGCGTGACGAAAATCAATCCTGCAGCGGCAGCAACGAGCACTCCAATGGCTGCACCTGTGTATTCGCCCCAAGTGTCGGATTCTTGCAGGAAAAGCAGTTGAGACAAGCCGGCTAAAAACAAAACAAGGAACGCTCCGAAAAGTGTTGCTAAAATCGAGTAATGCCGCCCCTGCTGAGCAGCCCACCATTGCGAAAACAGACCTGCCATGTCTCTCCCTCGGTCGGACCTACGGGCGATGTTCTTCAAGATGATTGCGGAAGAATGCGTGATGCCCCGTAGCCGATGCGTTGATATGCTAAACATAGATAGTGGTTGATAGTGGGTGTGTACACTATGCGGAAAGCCGTTTTTCTTGTCCTCCTGTTCTTCATGTCTGTGATGGCTCCACTGGCTTCCTCAGCGACAACTGAAACACAATTTAAGGGCGGAGCAAACTCTTACACGCACACCTTCAGCGGTCAAGGGAACGGCTCTGCGGGCGTCATCACGTTCCCATTCGGCGCTGAGGTTACTTCAGCGCAATTCAATTTCTTAGGTGAAGCGAGTACAACAACATGGAGCAATCTAACCAACAATCGCGACTTTGGCGGTGTGGGTACAGGCCAATGGTCGAACACACAGACTGGTACGTTCCCATACGGATCGCGAAGCAACCTTGAAACTGCAAACGATGAGATCGGGTTGCGTGGCAATCCAACCAACAGTGCTGTAACCTTCCGCGGAAGCAGTGAACTCTCGAATGCCAATTCTGCCACCTTGAATGCGACCGGACAGTTTGTTGCCCTTGGAGATCAAAACTACAACAGCGTCACGAAGCAATTTACAGACCTATCCGTTTCCTCAAGCGCAAGTTGGAATTACCGTGGAATTGTCGTGCCGGTTTCTGAACATGAAATTCACACGACCCGCTATTCCAGTACATCATTGTACACCGCTCCAACAATCCAGCGATTCAATGCAACGACCGGAGCGCTGCTTGGAACTGCCAGCCTCAGTACCACCGGATGTACCTCCACCGTTTCGAGTTACTGGTACGATGCTGCCGTCGATTCGAATGGAGACATTTGGACTGTTTCCTATTCGTATTACTACCTAACAAAATGGACCCTGAACGCTGCCAAAACACAGTGGCAGTGTTCCTCCTACACAAGCTATGGTTACCCATATTACCTCACTGGTGTGGATTTCGACGACAACACGGGCAAGATGTACGTGAGTTACTACGATTCTTCGACCTATCCGACTTACAACCGTTATTTGATGGAAGTAAACCCAAGCAATCCAAGTTCCATTAACTCAACATGGTCGATTGGTAATGCAGCGGATTACAACTACAAAACAACATCAACTGCGGGCAATCCCAACTCTGGTTTGGTCGTTGATCTTCCACGTGTCATCCTCAATGAGTACAACGTCCAAGGATCACGCCACCACCATTTCACCATGAACGGATTCACACTCGAAAAGATGGGCGTGCAAGAGATGCCAAACGGTGGCCATTATGGCATTACACAGATCGAAGATGATGGGAAAATTTACTATTCCTGTTACCACACGTCCTACTGCAACACTGTGCAAAGAAAAATCCACGTTTGGGGAGACGGAGGCATCTCTGTTTGGCAGACACCATCGGCAACAACTGCAACGATTTACGGCAAAACCATAACCTCAACAAGATCAATCGATCAAATCAAACTTGAGAGCGCCATTGGATATACGCCATCATCGACCTCCATCAACATTGATGTCTCTAATGATGATGGCGTAACATGGAAGTCAATTTCTGTCGGTTCAACCAAGACCTTTGCCAACAGCGGAAACAAAATCACATGGAGAGCGACGCTCAATGGCACATCCTCCTTCTCACCGATTCTTGATCTTGTTACGATTCAATACACGACGAGTTACTACAGCAGCGGAAATTTCTACCTCCGCTCAAACTACAACAATCCATTCCCGTCCTACGTGGCTGGGACCGTCAATTACAACGCAACGACTCCTGCGAGCACGTCGATTAGTGTACAACTGGGTGGAAGCACGTCAAGCCTGTGCAGCAGCGGGCTTACGACATTCGGCCAGAGCGGTCAGACAAAGGCGTTTACAACTCCAAGTTATGGATACCTTTGCCTACGTGTTACCTTCTCAACAAGCAACTCTGCCTACACACCCGTTCTGCATGACATTCAGGTTGCCCTCCACAGCAACGCTCCAGAAAACCCAGGATTTGAGATTCACACACCTTCGCCAATACCTGCGAATTTTAACCCACCGTTGTCACCAACGGTTGGCTGGAAGGAGAATGGCCCGCTGATTGGAACGAAAACCATCGATGCAGTTGGCGCCTCGAATACCATCATCAAAGGTTTCAACGACCGAATTCCGGATACAGGTGCTGGTTTCGTTGACATTCCGATCGATCTTACCTCTGAAAGCAGTGGAATCCTCACCCTGACATCTTTCAGCGTCACCTACACAATTCAAACGGTCAACCTCGAGATTAACATTCCTGAGGGTGAAATCCTGCATGAGCGAACGGAACCTTACGAAGTCGTTACCCGCCACATCGTCGGTGAAAGTGCCACCAAGATACGCGAAGCAACACTCACCCTCATGACAAGTTCTGCGAGCATGAACCCTACGCTGTTTTGGCAAGATGGAGATGTTTTCCCTTCTCCGAACGACCCTGAGGGCTATGTTGTCATGGATGGAAACTCCTATTCGATTCTCAACAACAGTATTCTCGAAATCCACTGGCTGTTCCGCATAACCAGCGATTTCCCCGACCAGAACAACGTTCGCTTCAAAACGGGATGTTTGGATGACAGTGGTTCTGCAGGTTTTGCACCGCTGGATTTGATCAGCGACGAGGGCCTTCGAGTCAACAGAACGTTTGGACTAGGTTGGATGAAGGTTCGAGACAACGAAGGGGACTTGGGACTTGTTGACGTTCCCATCAACGCGTGGGGCGCTGCTGGAGAATCCCTCCATTTCCAAGGTGCGATGTGGTTTATGGAAACCGATGATGCACCTCTCGACAGCGCATTTGACGTTCGTGTCTCACGAAACGGCTGGGTGGAATCAACCGCCCGAGATACGACCAACATCAACGGCTCGTTTTTCATTAGTGTTGTAACGCCGAACATCGACATCCCTGACGGTTTGAATTACGAAGTTCAGACCTACAATGAACGCAATCCAACCCATGTAATGGAACCGAACTCGGACTGGAGCCGCACGTTCCGTGTTGATGCAACACCTCCTGAGCGACGAGAGGTCTTCCCCGAAGATGGATCTTACGAGGCAGGTGTCAATCAGCAAGATGTGCGAATTCTCGTTCATGATGAAGTGGGAGTACCAATTGAACTGAACCTCATGTATTGGGTTGAAGCTGACCATGATTTGAATCGCAATGGAGTCGCTGATGATTCCGAGTATGCCATGAAACGTGTCACAAACATGAGCGAAAGTAAGACCAAGTGGTTCATGACAACCATCGACCATTCTCGAAACCCGAACATGGGTCGAGTGTCTTACTATTGGACCGGTGGAGATCAGGCCGGCAATCCGGTGTACTACACGCAGTACGACGACGAGGGTATTTTGTACAATCTCAACTCAGGGCCCGGATTCAATTTCGATGATGCAACCTTCCAGACCCGGAAAGACTCTGAGGCGGTTTTCACCGGACTTGAATGGGTGGGCCATTCCGACAACGAGCCCGTCTTTGCAGGACTTGAGCAATCCATCACCGTAGGATACATTGATGCGAACACTGTCATTGACTTCGAGCACATCTCACTCGTCTTCGACTTCGAGGGGCCAAATCCGAGTCGCGATGCTCAACGGATTTCCTACTCAGGACTGAACAACACCTTCTGGAGTGAGAGCAAGTACATTCACCTCTTACCGACCAGTACGATGCATGAAACAACAAATGAATCGGGCCTTCCTTGGGTCATTGTAACCTACAACTTCGTCTTCGCTTGGGATTGGCCAGATGAAGAAATGTGTGACCTAGCCCTGTTGTACAAAGAACGCGGTTCAGATGTCGACAGTGAATTGCTCATTCTTGAACACACCTTCCGTGTCGAGAACGACTTTACCCTCTCCCCCTCGGATTACAAGGTTGAGGACGTGAGCGAACCGCGTACGGGCGCAGTTGCTGATGGTCCGCGCATACGGAAAGATGATCGGCTTGCGTTCAGTGGAAGGGTTGTTTACGAAGGTAGCAACGTTCCAGCCCCACGTGACGTTGGTATTTTGGGTGAAGTCTTTGATGGAGAAAAGTTGTGGAGCGATGGTTCGCTTACCGAGGACGGTGAGTATCTCATTGAGGTTCCACTCGATTCAGCAAAGTCGTTGCAATCCTCCCCAACTCGCACCTGTTTGATTTCAATCACAAACATACCTGGTCGTGGTGAAGACATGACAGGAACGCTTGTTTCGACAACGCTGCGCGTAATTGTGGACGATGCTGCCCCACGTGTACTTCGACGAATAGCTCCATTGAACATCATCGATGTATCGCCAACGAATGATTTAACATAAATCT
>JAKUNY010000106.1 GCA_022451765.1 Candidatus Poseidoniaceae archaeon | reverse complement strand
CAACACAACCATCACCACCCCGAACCGTTTAATTGACCTTCTTTCTTGCATTGAAGAATGAATCAACGTCGAGGAAAGGTTCACCTCCTATGCTCATCTGATCGCTGAGGAGATCGAGCTGAACCGCAAGGTGATTGAGCAACACCTCTGAATCACTTGTTGTATTGACGTGTCGACGATGTTCAGTGACCAATTTATTCGCAATCTCGTTGTTGTTGGTCAAATTACCGTTGTGGGCAAGTGCGAGTCCATACGGTGAGTTCACGTAGAACGGTTGTGCTTCCGCAGTTGAGGATGAGCCAGCGGTCGGATAACGTACGTGTCCTATACCAATGTGCCCAAGCAATTTCTGCATGTGTCGCTTGTAGAAAACGTCAGATACCAACCCGTTTCCTTTGCGGAGGTTGAATTTTTCATTCCACTCTGTCATGATGCCGGCAGCATCTTGACCTCGGTGCTGGAGAACAGTAAGACCGTCATAGAGTGCTTGGTTTACGTGTGAACCAGGCCGCCCAACGATGCCGATAATGCCGCACATGTGAGTCCCTTTGTTACGGACAGTCGCGCCGCCTTTGTATTCCTTCCCCCTAATTTTGTTTAGGCCTTAGGTCGGTGGGATTTCTTGTTCCAGCTGTAGGTTCGCATTCGCGCAGTCTTGCCGTATCCACAAGAAGCACATACGCCTTTTTGCTTGTGGAATGAGTTGCGACCACAGCGTCGGCAGCGGATGTGTGTTGTCTTCTGTCGACGACCCATGGATGGTGTACCCTTTGACAAATGCTCACCTCGATGTCCTCGCCACCTGCCTCCTCCTTATGAAGTCAACGATGGATAAACGCTGACAAGAATGTCACGATTGCTTGTCATCCTTTAATTTGAGATTGACGAAGCAGAGCAAAATTAGGATGCCGGCTGCCATGAGAATCGCAGAACTTGTTACAATAAAGTGAACGATGTTGTAGAGTATTTGAGCACGCTGCGAGCCATTCTCTTCCATGAGGAATCCGCCTTGATTCGTGAGCAAGAAGGTGACAAAGATGCCGAGGGTAGCAGCGTAAACCATTGAAACCCAAGGAGCAGTTGGTTCCTCTCGGCTCTTGGAATATTGGAACATATTCACAACAAAGAAGACGGACGCAATTGTATAGGAAGTCAGGAAAGCGTTCAAGAAACGCGTTACTCCTCGCTCTGCATCATAGCCAGAGTTTCCTTGAGTAAGGACGAGAATCACCGTTGGAAGAAGGAAAAGAAAACCAGCAACAACAAGATGGCGAGGGCCTATACGATTACTCATCCTCATCACCTCCGAGGTTCTGTTGAACAATTTGAGCAGCTTTTGAAAGCTGGTCACTTGATGGTGGAGGCAGTTTGTTGAGATCGGGCCGCTTGCTCTCAAACTGCCATATTGCAACGCCAAAGGCAAGGACTGCCAAACCAAGGCCAGCGAGGAAACCCAGTAAATCGCTTGCAGCCAAGAGAACTGCATTGTAAAATTCATCTGAACTGGTCGATGAACCATCGAAAAAAGCGCTGAGAAGCAAAAGCAAAAACGACAATCCTCCCGTCAGGTAGAGGACGCGTGAGGTCTGATTGGTCCGTTCACCAACGAGATTGACAACGTAACCTCCTGCGAGAAGAAAACTACTCATAGCGAGCAGGAATGTAGGGCGAAAAATCATCCAAAATCGGTTTGTCTCGTCCTCCCATGCAATCGTCGGCAAAAAAGAAATACTGAGCCAATGCATGGATTCGAACAAAGCAAATCCCCCGACGAACATCAACCAACCGAGAGGTCGCATTTTTCGTGAGAATCTTCGCACTGGAATGTCTCCTGCAAACAATGCAATGTAGAGTCCTATGGACATCAGAAGAAGAGAGGGCAGTACACTTACAATCAGCGCACTGGAGGCTGCTGATGGCGATTCAGGAACGGTGATGAAGGACACTCCAAAGAAGCCCAAGCCGATGAGACCGGCAACCCTGCCGGCTTTCTGCGCCGAAACATCTTTTCGGAACTGAAGACCGAGTGAAAGAAACACCAAACCCAGCGGTGCCCAAAGCATCAAAGCGACGCTGAGGTCATTTTCCATGGTCCGACTTCATTGGGCTCATCTTATCAATGTGGGGGCATTTATGCTTTTTCTTGGGCTTTTTCGGGCGGGTAACTCGACGACAGCAATAAATACCCGACGATGGTCGCCAAACTGTTCAGGTGATGACCATGGTTAAGATGCCACGTCAAATTATGCGTTACAGTCCTTCCGCAGGCAAACATACGCTGCACACCGTTGAACGTGTCAAGAAGAAGCGAGCCTCTGAACTTCGCTGGGGTCAGCGACGTTTCCGTAAGGTCATGCGTGGATACCGTGGTTTCCCACGTCCAAAGCCAGATGGCCGAGAAAAGCCGACGAAGCGTGTCAATATTCTTTATCGTTGCACAGAAACAGGTAAGGCGCATTATGCACCTTGCAAGCGTGCCAAGAAATTTGAACTCGTAGATCGATGAGGTGAGAACAATGGTAGGTCAATTTATCAAAGTTTCATGCAACGACTGCGGGAATGAAACCATCATTTTCTCTCGCTCAACAACCGTAGTCTCATGCGGTGTTTGTGGAGCGACACTAACCAACACCTCTGGTGGAAAAGCTGCTCTCGTCGGCTGCACAGTTCTCGAGACGATGGAATGAGGAGGCTGAGCCTCCATGTCGAAAACCGACCTCATTTACCCCGAAGAAGGCGAACTCGTTGTTGTAACGGTACACAGCGTCAAGCAAAACGGTGCTGATGTATCCCTCGATGAGTACGATGGTGTTGAAGGATTCATATTCATTGGTGAAATTGCCAGTGGTTGGATTAAGAACATCCGACGATTTGTGCGTGAAGGCCAGCGACTTGTGTGCAAGGTCATGCCAAGTCGACGTGACGGTAGTTCACTGAAACTATCGCTCAAGTCCGTATCAGAGGAACGTCGAAGAGATCGGCTTCAACAATGGAAAAATGAACAACGTGCTCTTCAGTTGTTCAAGGTCTTGTCAGAGTCCCAAAAATGGGAATCTGATTTTGCATCAGAACTACAGACCGAACTGACTCAGGTCTTTGAGACACTGTATGGAGCCTTCGAGGAGGCAGCCATGCATGAAGGCTCAATTGTCGATGCTGGCTTTGAGGGTGAATGGATTCAAGCCTTCGTCGAAATGTCGGTCGAGAACATTATTCCACCGTTCGTTGAAATCCGTGGAATCTTGACCCTCAAGGTCGAGACGAACAACGGTGTTGAGACAATTCGCGAGGCTCTTCTGGCTGCGGAAAAGAATTCATCGCCAGAAGATGAAATCGAAGTTCATTGTTATTACAACGGTGCACCAGAATATCGTTTGGAACTTCGAGCACCCGATTTCAAAACAGCAGAAGATACCTGGACAGCATCACTTTCTTCTGTGATTTCGGTCGTTGAGGCTGCAGGCGGAACCGCTGATTCGTACCGAGAGTGATTCACATGCCACGTCAACTCCTGCAGCAATGTCTCAGTTGTGGAGCGTGGTGTTTGGTAACGATTTGTCCGAAATGTGGGGGAACAGCACAAGCAGCAGCACCACTGAAGTGGTCTCCAGAAGATCATAGAGCAAATGTCCGTCGGCGATTGAACAATGTCGAGTCTCCTGATTGGCCACAAACAATTCCAACCCTCCCCTCCGTCGTAGAAATGCGAATTCGTTTTGCGAAAGAAGAAGAAGAATGAGGCTCTTTTGTCTCGTTCTTTGTCAAACATTATACCCCTTGATTGTAGGGTGAAGAATTCATGACACTCCTCATAGATGCTTTGGATAAAAATGCATTCAGCAAAGTCGACATTGTCCTCTTCGCTCTTCCAGGCGTTGGAGACGTTGGGAAGAATGCAATTGAATTGTTAAATGAAGCGAACAATGCAGCGACGGTTGCTCGATACATTCATCCAGGATTGACGCCATTAGCCCGCCTTGATGGTGATGGTTTGTTGGCTCCTCCACATCTCGCCGTAAATCGTATTGAAACAGAGCAAGGTAAAACCATCCTAACGATTACAGGC
Source organism: Candidatus Poseidoniaceae archaeon (assembly GCA_022451765.1). Lineage (GTDB taxonomy): Archaea > Thermoplasmatota > Poseidoniia > Poseidoniales > Poseidoniaceae > MGIIa-L2. Next base: position 1,297 of record JAKUNY010000106.1, on the reverse strand, counting down.
CGGGGGCAACCCAGTGAATCGTACTTGCAACATGATTTTTCTACAGAATTATTGAAACACGCTGCAGACAACAAGATTGGTGAAATCATTGTTCTGGCTGGTTTGATGTCGGCTCCTGAGGTGAAGGAAGCATTTGCAGTTGCAACATCTTCCCATCATCGGGTGAACCTAGAACAACGTGGTGTAGACGTACGTCGAGACCAACCATCCGGCGGTGCAATCGGGATGTCGGCATTGGTGGCATCACTCGCACCTTTGTTTGGATTAGATTCTGTCTGTGCGATGGCAACAACGGTCGGAGCAAGTGGGGACGTTCATGCATCGCTCCGTCTTTTAGAATTCGTCTCAAAGGGCTGGGCCCTTGATGTGATGTTGCCAGAGGATGCAACCTCAGCTTTGTTGTCAAAACTGAATGATTTAGCACCATCAGCAAATACCGATCACGTTCGGGAATTGATGGAAGAACCTGATGCCTTTTACATCTGAGCGCCGAGAGAGGGATTTGAACCCCCGCGTCCAAGGGACAGTGGATTTCGAATCCACCGCAATACCGGCTATGCGATCTCGGCTTGGTTGCTGCCTGTGCGCCACCGTGATAAGCGTGATGCTCTACAGTCCACATGATGCACGTCACCTTCCATGGACGAGACCATAATTGCACGGTTGAAATTGAGAATGGTCAAACCATCCGAAAGACTCTCGAAAAGGCAGGTATCTTACCGTCAACGGTTGTCGTTAGCTTTGATGATCGAATATTACCCCACAACACAGTATTGAACGCCGATGTACGTCTTCTTGTAACCACCGTATCCTCTGGAGGCTAGTCATGAAGGATATGAAGGCGTGATGAACGGTACATCTCACCTTTGGTTAACGCAGCCCAACCATCGATGCCAATGTTGGTAATCACAACCCGGTCACCAGGTTTCAGCATATCGTATTCTGTCCCCCAATCGGCCTGCCAACCTTCGACCTTCAGCGAGCCAAATTCGTCCATGAGCATCAACCCTTTCCGACACCAATCACCACGAGCAGATACGCCCCTTTTTTCTGTTCTATAGACAACTGTACCAATGACATTCCAACGCGCACGAGGAGTATGAAGCGAGATTTCCTCATCTCCCTCTTGCATTCGAACAATCCTTGCGAATGGATCGACTTTTAGAATCAACGCACCTTTGTAATTTATTTGGAAAAATGCATTCTCAACACACACAAAGTCGCCTTTCTTCAAGTCTTCGGGCATCGTTGGCCCACCGTCTTTGTACTCTGATGCCTGAATCTGGACGTCAGCAAA
>JAKUNY010000105.1 GCA_022451765.1 Candidatus Poseidoniaceae archaeon | reverse complement strand
CCATTTCTATAAATCGATGGAGGCGGGCCAAGACCGTCTCGACCTCATGCTCTCGATTCATCAATCGAGCCATTTCGACTAGGGCTGCATCACCGTCGCTGACCCAATCAAGCAGCGTATCAATACCAGTAAGATCGAACAGGGTTGCTCGATGAAGAACCATACCAGAGTTGTTCATAGGTATCGGGGGATTTGGATACATCTTGCCCAGGTTGTGATAAATGTCCGAGCTTGTTGATGGCGTTGGTTGCTTTTCCAACGTTGATTCACTGCTTGGCATCGTGAAGGTCCGCAGTGGTTTCGAATCTGCTGGTTTCCGTTCCACCTGCTCTGTTTTTGGGGTCAGGTCAATCATTCCCGGGACGTTGTCTATACTTGCAGGTTCTTGGTTGATGAAGTCATCAAGTGAGAACTGTCCCTCTTCTGGTTGAGAGGAACGCTTCCTTGCCATGTCCGTGCCTGTGCTCGATGGCTCAAGAAGGCTTTCTTCCATGGAAGGGTCAAATCATTGTTTTTCATCGTCGAGTTCATAAGGGGGCTCGGACAGGGCACATTGCTTACCCCACGATTCATATGGGGTGGCGAGTTGGTGATATCATGGAAACACAAGAGACTGTTTTGAAGACTGGAACCAGTACTGTAGGAATTACATACAATGGCGGTGTTGTTGTCGGAGCCGATCATCGAGCCACCATGGGCCACTTTATCGCAAACAAAAGCGTCCAGAAGTTGTTTAAGATTGGAGAGAACCTCGCACTCACAACTGCTGGACTTGTTGGACATGCACAATCTCTGTCCCGCACGCTGGCAGCTGAGGTAGCCCTCTACCAACTACGCCGAGGCCAGAACATGACCGTCAAAGGTGCGGCAACATTCACTGCCAACATCCTATCAGGCCGACCACACTGGGTCCAACTCCTTATTGTTGGAGTCGATGATGAAGGCTCCCACGTTTATTCCATCGACTCTGCTGGCGGCTCCATTCCAGATGTCTACTGCGCAACGGGATCAGGTTCACCTTACATGTACGGTGTTCTTGAAGACGGTTTCTCAGAAGGCATGAGCCGAAGCGAGGCTGTCCGATTGGCAGCCCGTGCACTCAATGCATCGGGTCAGCGAGATGCTGCATCCGGTAACGGCATGGACCTTGCTGTTATCACTATGAAAGACGGATTTGTCCCTGTTGAACAATCCGAGATTGATGCTGCTCTGAAGAAGTGAGCATCTCCCTACTCCCGCGGCGTTGCCGCATTCCTTTGGGTATGCGTAGCGTGCAATGTTGTGGTTGGAGATGAGATTATGCGATTGACGTTTAAGGAAATCAAAGATGAGATTAGCAAGATTGTACCTCGAGACGTCGAGTACAAAGTGGACCTCGAAGCCGGTGACATTGCCGTTTTTACCAAAGACTTCGAACCGTTCATTTCGAACGATGGATTAGCAGGCAAGATATCCAAGAAAATCAAGCGACGGATTGTCATGCGTCCCGAACCCGACATGGTCATGGACAAAGAAGACGCTACAGCAGTCATCAAAGACCTCGTTCCCGAGTCCGCCAACATTTCAGAACTCTTCTTTGATCCATGCATATGGAAAGTTATCATTCAATGCGAGAATCCTTCCGACGCTGTCGGTCGAAGAGGATCAATAGCCAAAGAAATCCGAACCTCAACAGGTTGGGAAGTTTCCGTCGAACGAACACCTCCAATTTTGTCAAAGACGGTTCGTGATATTCGTGGATACCTAGAAGCCAACGCCGATGAGCGTCGAAAACTTTTGAGGAATTTTGGATTGAACATCCATCGCCCAACGCGGCCTGGTTCAACGTGGGCTCGTGTAACTGCTTTGGGTTCTTACCAAGAGGTCGGCCGCGCATGCCACTTCGTTACCACGAACGAATCTCGAATCATGATTGACGTGGGCGTCAACATTGCATCCGACACGGACCCAATGCCCTACTTCACTGCGCCCGAAGCCCTACCGCTCGAGCAAATCGATGCAGTGGTCTTGACGCACGCGCACCTTGACCATGCAGGAATGCTTCCTGTTCTGTTCAAGTACGGATACCGTGGACCGGTTTTCTGCACACCACCAACACGTGACCTCATGCTTCTTTTGCAAACAGATTACCTCAAGGTTGGCGGTGCTGAAGGAAAGCGTGCTCCCTACGATATGGAAGATATTCGCATGTGCATGCGTCACGTTGTGGATGTTGATTGGAACCAGACCACGGACATTGCTCCAGATGTCAAAATGACGTTCTCCAATGCAGGCCACATCCTCGGCTCATCCGCAGTTCATCTCAACATCGCAGACCGTAAGCACAACGTTGGTATCTCCGGGGATCAAAAGTTTGAGAAATCCTGGCTGAGCGACGCAGCAAACACTCGTTTCCCTCGTTGTGAAACATTGGTTATCGAGTCGACCTATGGTGCAGCGGGCGATTACCAACCGTCCCGTGAAGAGGCAAACCAAGAGTTGCAAGACATTGTTACTCGTACTCTTCAGAGGAATGGTAAATTGATCTGCCCTGTTTTCGCAGTCGGTCGTTCCCAAGAAGTGATGATTGCAATCGATGACTTGTTCCGTTCTGGAGCGGTAAAGCCTGTGCCGGTCTGGCTCGATGGAATGATTCAGGAAGCCACAGCTATTCACGCCAGCCATCCGAATTACTTGACCACAGCATTGCGAAAGTCGCTGTTGCAAAACGATGGCGAAAACCCATTCACAAGTCCATGGTTCCGTACTGTCGAAGGAGCAGAGCGACGCGAGAGCATCGTCATGGACACAAGCCCATGCATCGTTCTTGCCACATCAGGCATGCTCAATGGCGGACCTGTCATGAATTACTTCCAAAACTGGGCGCATGAAGAGCGAAACGCTCTGTGCTTTGTTGGCTATCAAGCAGAGGGAACACTCGGTCGTCGTCTACAGAAAGGATTTGGCGAAGTTCCTATGCAGATCAATGGCCGAACTGAAATCGTCAAGGTTGGTTGCGAGATGGCGACCATTGACGGGTTTAGCGGTCACTCCGACCGCCGACAACTCCTCGCCTTTGTCGATTCAATGAACCCTAAGCCTCGGAACATTATTTGTCATCACGGAGACTACTACAAATGCAGTGATCTTGGAAAAGAACATCGAGACAAGTACCGTTGTCGAACCTATGCTCCAAAGAACTTGGAAACGGTCCGAATTCTTTAGTCAAAGAATTGGTAGGTCGTAATCGCCTTCTGTAAGATCAGGCAATGCTTCCTTTTGTGCCTCTTTGCTGTGAATTGCACGATTCTTTTCAATCGCCCCTGGTGTGCTGTTGGGCTTGGTTGAGGTTCCCGCATCAAACATCATGTACCCAAACCCTGCGAGGACGGAAACCCCGATCAATGGGATAGCCATTAACTCAGAATCACTGTTGAGAAGCATAATGACTGCGAGGATGAACAATCCAAGGGTTGCAAGCAACAAGAGGAGTCTTGATGCCTTGGCCATGCTTCCCCCAAACCTTCTGTTTTCATAGCGTTTCGTGTTTTACAAAGTTATTGAACCATTTTATTCATGAACCGTGTTGGTCTTCTTCCGCACATGGCAGGCGCTGAAGGCAGTTCAAAATCATCCCGAGGCTGGCTCATGACCGCTGTTTCACCTTGGGGTGAAAATGCTGAGGACGCCTTTGACCAAGGCCTCGTCGAGTTGGGTCTGGGCGACGCTCGGCTCATTCAAGTTCAAGGAGCCATGCTTCCGCTTGGTTTCAACATCGTCCCTCCCGAACCACTTCCGATGGGTTCACTCGTCGAATGTCATTTGGCGACAGCTTATGCCTGGAGCGGTTCGACTGCTTGTGCTGGAGTTGGTTATGCAATGTGCCAAACACCTGAAGGTGATGAGTGTACGATTGTCGCTAGCATCACGACAGAAGTCGATTACGAGGAAACCGTTCTCCTTTTGAGAAGGAACATTCAACGAAGGCTTGCCTCACGTGACCTTGAAGTGCTCTCATTCGACGTTGCCGTTGATGAAGTCACTGCAGGTCAAGACCATCATGGTGTGGCCATTGCAGCATTGATTCTACCAGATTCTCTCCGAATGGCTGGTCGAGGCCGTACAGGTCCAATCCGTGGTGGTCTTACACGATCTGCAGAACCTGAGAAGAAGCGTGTTGATACGAAGGCACCAGCAGCACCAGCACTTCGTCCCGGCGGACGTCGGAACAGCGAACGCACAGATTTCAGTTTGTGAATCTTCATAATCTGTTGGCATAATCAGAATCTATGGCAGGAACATGGTCGGTTGTACGTTGTCCTGCTTGTCGTAATTGTCATGGAACACGTGGGCAACCTCGTCAGTGCCCGCATTGTGGGCAGTCCCTTCCATCAACGACCCCAGTTATTGCCACAGCAGAAACATCTGCTCAACTTCGAATTGAGGTAGCGCTAGCGAACACGCCTGAAGACCTACGAGACGAGTTGAGGAAAAAGCTCGAATCGATGGATGAGCCTCTGATTGCCTCTTCCTCGTCATCACCTCGAGCGATTTTCAAAGCAGTCCGAAAAATGGTCGGAGATGATATGCTCTTACGTCGTAGTGATGTGCAAACTGTACTTGACAATCATGATTCGGATCAGTCCGTCGAAGATCTTCTCGAAAGGATGGAACTTGATGGAACGCTTGTTCGCCAGCAAGATGGAATCTGGTTACTCCTTGAGTGAAGTTCATAGGTGGAACCACGTCCCCCAAACCAAGGGCGTATGGGTTAGTTTGGCCTATACTCGGGGCTTTGGGAGCCTTGGACCCAAGTTCAAATCTTGGTACGCCCACCAATCAGTCGACGCATAGCCAAGCGGTCAAGCCTGTGTGCTATCCACCAACCGAACGGTAAACCTAGGATAAAGAGTGGCTGGTTGATTGCAAACCCTACTGAAGCATAACCGGCTAGATAAAACAGAAATGAAACCATCATAATCGGTGAACGAGAAAGATGATTGAATGCTCTTTTGTGATGCTGGATGGTCATCATCAATCCGACACTGAGGAAAAAATTGGCCGGTTTAATTCCGGACGTTTCTTCCCCATAGACCGCTTTCACAGGGACATCGACGACTCGATAACCCCCACTCGAAAGTCGGATGAGCCAGAAATTTGGATATCCATAGCCTTTCCAAGATTGTTTCCAATTCCATTGCTCGAGAAGTTCAGAAGAGGTTGCAGTGTAGCCGCATTGTGGGTCCTTGGTGACACGCCCGCTTGCCAATGTCGTCAACCAACTGAGTACCTTTGATGCTCTTCGACGCCGTTTCGGCATCTGCTCAATGTCTTCGCGGGTTGTCATACGATTCCCTTTGACATGGTCTGCTTTGTCCTCGATGATCGGTAAAACAACCGCCATCAAGT
>JAKUNY010000104.1 GCA_022451765.1 Candidatus Poseidoniaceae archaeon | reverse complement strand
GGACGAAGCACACAACCTTCCAGAAGGAATTCGAATGGGGATGGAACGTCGGTTCACACCTTCAGTCATCCGCAATGCGACAATCGATCTTGAAGAATACACAGAAACGATTGCAGAAGCGGCTTCGTCGCTTGGAACGGATGGATTGGTCCTCCAATCATCCCTGACCTCATGGGCGCTTGGGGTTATGAAGGCATGTCGCACACGCATGAGTGATTTGTTCAGAGACCTTCTGTCCGAACCCGCTGAGTTCGAGGAGCGCCGAGTACAAGTTGAACGTCTGCGAATCATCTACCTAGCATCATGCGATGAGGTTGAAGGTAAGGTCGGGCAGCAACAACTCCAGCAACAATCAGCAGTTATCGAATCGCCTGGTGAAGGTCTTGACCGATTGAAAATTCTACGCGATGTTCTCCTTGAGGTGGAAATCAAAGTTGATGCCGATGATGAAAACCCAAACATCGACATTGATGCACACCGAATAGGACACTTAATCGAAGACATGTTGCGGTTCGGTGAAGGCACTGCTCTCGTTTATGTTCATGATGCAAAAGGGAAAGAAGGACGAATTACATCCCATCTACTTGACCCTGGATTGGTTTCTGGCCCCGTTCTCAAAAAGTGCGCTGGAAGCATTCTGATGTCGGGCACACTTTACCCTCCAAAGATGTACGCCGATCTGCTGGGAATTGGTCAAGCCAAAACGACAAGCCAGCAGTACGATTCACCCTTCGCAAGTCAACGTCGCCCGATTGTTGTCGCAAGTGATGTCACAACCCGGTATCAAGACCGGTCCTATCAAAACACGCAACGAATCCGGGCACACATACAAGCCCTCTGCGATTCCTCGCCCGGTCATGTAGCGGTTTTCACGCCATCCTACTCAATGCTGAACGAGTACATTGGAGAAGGGCAGTTTGATGGTGTTGTTGTACGTATGGAAGATCGAACGTGGTCAAAACAAGATGTTGATCAATTGCTGGATGTACTCGAAGACGCCAAACAAGCAGGACGACGCATCCTCTTGTCCGGAGTCTTTGGTGGCCGTTTGTCGGAAGGTATCGATTATCACAATGGTTTGCTGGATGCTGTTGCATGCATCGGGATTCCGAATCCACCCCCATCAATTCACCAAAAAGCACTGCGAACCTACATTGAGGAACGGTTTGGTCGTGCAAATGCATGGCGATATGCATCGACACAACCAGCGATCAACTCAATTCTTCAAGCCATGGGCCGCCCCATACGTAGTATTGCAGACAGGGCGCTTGTCCTTCTTTTGGACAAACGAAATACGGACCGAACCTACATTGAATGCTATCCGAAAGACACTCGGATGAATACGACATCCGAGCCTGAAACCACGAAATCCTTTGCACGACGATTCTTTTCAAGGGTTCAGCGACAATCCGAAGGTTCATCATAATCAAGCAGGAGGAGAGCATATGAGCGAGTGGAAGCGCCTGACGTTATCGGAAGAAAACAGTGGTCCTGAAAAGGAGCACAATCTCTCATCCAAACCTGAAGATCTCCATCAAGACTTCCACGAGAATGCAGACCATCTTCACGAAGTTCGTGGAATGCACACGCACGTTCTTGTTCAAGCTGGCATGCTTCCCGAAACTCATCTCGCTGATGTTCACCCCTCTCAGCGTCTGGATTGGATTTTGCAAGAATTGCATGGAAAACGAAATCCTGACGGCCTCACCATTCCACTAATGGGTGTTTCGTCGGATGATGTCGAAGTCAACATTCAGCGTACGGACTCAGAAACAAACGTAAAACTGACCGTTCGAGAAGAAGGGCATCAACCGTTTGAGCGGGTTCTCCCTCTAACTGGTGAAGACCTTGACGTGAAGGTTCACTTTGTGAACGGCCAGCTGCGACTTCGTTGGTAATTGGTCAGTACTTCTTGTAACTCAATTCAGTTATCATCTTGTCCAAGGCCCCTTGTGCAGATTGCTGATGAGAGGCACCGAGTTCTTCTCGACTGTAACGAGCCATCTCAAACATGTTGTCCAATGATTGAAGTGCGTCATCGCTGATTCCTGGGGTTGCTTGTCGAATTGCAACCTCGAATTCACGTACAGTTTCGAAATCACGACGAAGTAGGCCGCGGGTCTGCAGTGTACCGCATAGGTTCTGATAGCAATTGAAAATTGCTTCACGTATCGAATCCCCTGCAGCGAGGAGTTCAGCGGTGTATTCGAAAACTTCCGACATTTCTGAGAGCAGTTCGTCCTCTCGTCGACGGCGGTACAGAACTGTTCCAACTGCTATGGCTGCAGCAAGGAAGACAAGGGCAACATAGGTCCAAACACTTACTTCGGATGCTTCAGCCTCAAATTGATACTCGGGCGAAAATCCGATTGCACGTTCAATGTTAAACTCGGTGATTGTTTTGTCTGAAAGCCTTTGATCGTTGATGTTGATGTCAAGCCGAACGAAGCCGAATTCCGAGGTGTCACCAAACGGCGTAGCGTCACTGTCGAATGTGAACGCTGCAACACCGTTAGCATCTGTATCGTAGGCTCTTGACCTAAGTACTGAATCGTTGTTTCCGTCGTAGAGAATGAACTCGACGGTGATGCCGGAAAGACCCGCTTGGGTGTCTACGGCAGTGATGGTGACCTCTCCATTGATGTTTTCATCGATGTTCTCTTCCACCTTATCGATATCGACGTCAATCTTCGCATTCACCTTGATGTAAATCGGATGAGCTTCAGAAGCTCCGTTGATGTAGAGAGTAGAATCTCTCGGCACGTCTAGACTGATGAACTGAGGCCCGGGTGTTAGTTCGATTGGAGAGGTAACGACAATGGAGAAATTTCCGACGTTCCAATCCAGTTCAACATTCTTGAAACAGAATGCGCCTTCAAAGTTGTTGACACAATTCGAGCCGTTTCCAACATACACGACAATGTCTTCGAACACCTCACCAATTCCGCCAACTTCGGTAACACTTCCTGTGAGTTGGATTCGATTCGCTGGGTCAGACCGCACAGACTCAGGGGATGAAGTGGAATCGATGGTGATGATAATATCAGACCAGAACGTAACGCTACCGTTGGTAAGCGTGCTCAAATGCTCTTGTGTGCCTTCAAACACGACCTGGATGACGTGACCGTTTCCTCGTTCAAGGTCCATGCTCGCATAAACCTGGCCTGAGAAGATTCCATCCGGAGCAGTGGTCACGGTCGAGATGTATTGACCGTCGAGATAGACGAGGACGTTTTGGTTACCAATACCATCTTGATCAACTGTATCGATATCATACAAACGTCCCGAGAAGGTCCAGAAATCACCACGGGTTGCATCTGTACCATCGTCAAAGTCGAGGGTCATTGCCGAGCGATGTGCGAGGAAGAAACTCTGATTTGCATATCCCTCACGGTAGTATCCTTGAGCAATGACATTCGCTTCGAGCAAGTTATCTCCGAAATTAAAGAAATCCTGCACAGTCCATTCATACGAGAACGTGCCGTCCGCTGCAGTTGTAACCTGTGTCAATACAAAGCCATCAACCTTCAATTCAACAACGTGACCTTCAATCGGTTGCAATTGATTGTCCAAAACGCTTCCAGTGATTGTGGTCGTATCAGTTACAGCGAGTGGAGAAGGAACGGAAACGGACACCAAGATTTGGCTGTATACAGTCCAGGTTCCACTGGCTTCACTCGAAAGGTAGAACACCGTGCCGTTGAATCGAGTATCCAGGGAAATCGGACCAAGCACTGCATCAGCTGGTACTGGAATGACTGCAGTGAAAAGTCCGGTTGCATCGGTGGAAACATTGGTCATCCAAACATTACCCAGATAGATGTCAACACTCAGGTCGGCGAGAGGGTTGTCGACGACATCGAGCAATCGCCCTTGAACCGTCATCGTATCTTCTCTGTTGACTTCGCCCGTTGGCGTTATCAACAAGATTTGAGTTGGAACACTGACATTGAAATCAACCGTTGCACTGCTTGGCATGTAAAATTCTGGGTCAACAGAGTCACCTATTCCGACAGGGTCAACCCAATCACGGCCACCGGTAAATCGAACCTCGACCATGTGTGGGCCTGAGGTTGTTGATTCTGGTACGAGGTAAGAGACTGCGTAAGCACCCGTTAGCGCATCGCTCTGGACACTTGCGACAGGAACGCCGTCCACGAAGAGACGAACAATTGCAACAGATTCGACACCATCAACGTACAAAGGCATGTTGAGATCATCGAGGAGCGTCCCATTGACATAGAGCATTTCACCAGCAACGAGGGATTCCGTATGCTCAAGAATCGTCATGTTTGTTTGTGCAAGGGTGACAAATTCAGTCGAAGCGTTGTAACCGATGATTCCGGTTGTACCAGAAATACCAGCGTACGAGGCAAGAATGTCACTAAATCCAACCGAGGCATTGAATGGAACGAGGAGACTTCCAGCAGCAGTTCCGTTTGCAAACGTGGTAACCGTGACAGAGACTTCGTCCGTCGCTTCTGTAGCGGGCAATGAGAGCGTAATCTGTTGTCCATCAATCGGTGCACCTGTGTTGTCCTCGAGGAGGACGCGAACATCGAGCAGATTACCGCGTTCTGTTCTGTCGTTTAGGGAAGGTTGGCCCAATGCATCCAAGGAAGGTTGTAAGAACGTAATCGTCGAAAATCCTCTGCTGTCGAAGGTTGAGTTGTTTCTCGAGCCGATGTAGTAGTTAACGGTTGGAACAATGGATGCCTCCAATACGTGGGTTCCAGCTTCGAATCCAGGTGTTAGTGTGATGCTAGCATTCCACCATCCTCCATCTTGAACAGACCCGTTACTCACAGCGAAACCGGTTGGCGCATCGTTGATTGTAAAGAGGACGTTGGAGATAAGCAGCGAACCATCTCGGTTCATCAAACCGCTTCCGTTGTCCGACACAACACGGCCGGAAACGTTGAAACTTGAACCGGCTACGGGGTTGTCTGTAATCGGGTCGACGACCATGAATGTCAGAGAGCGAACCGTAACACTGCTGAGATTCGCTTGCGATGGCAGGAGATCGGAGCTTCCGTTGTAATAGTAACTCACAATGATGAGTCCAAGTGGATGGCTGGATGGGATCGAGAACGATGTGTTTGCAATTCCGGAACCATCGGTCGTGACCGAGGGGAGCCAGGTTTCATGGAATTTGGTGGTAACCGACAGATTACCGAGCGCTCTGAAATTGAAACTCGCTTCAACCAGGGTGGCGCTTAGGTTCACAGCCTCACCTCGATTTACAAGTACTGGATTTCCGGGTTGTAAGCCTTCAAGTTGGGTTACACCGAAGACAAAGATGGCTGACGATACATTTGACGGCAAATAGTAAGGTGAAGAATCTTCGAGAACCTCAACGACAAGGGTTCGTGGTCCGCGAACAGTTCCGTTGTTGGACGTATCCGTTGGAACGGTTAGATTGAAACTGCCATTCGAGAGGGTGGGAAGACCGCTTCTGAGGAGTTCTTCTGGATTTGACTGCCAGTAAA
>JAKUNY010000103.1 GCA_022451765.1 Candidatus Poseidoniaceae archaeon | reverse complement strand
TTGAAGGTTGGCGACAAATACAACGGTCATGTCTAGAAGCTCATTTGCTGAATAATATTCCTTAATTCCAGCACATATTGTTCGCCCATCGTTGCTTCCATCGTCAAGTGTAACAACGAACAGCCGATCTGCGTTTGGATGGTCTTCCACAGTTACAATTTTCCCGGTACGTAATTCTACTTTCATGAAGGTGTCAAAATCAAGATATTCGATTCCTTCAGGTGCTTGTTTGTTCATGTTCTTTTTCTCCTTTTTACCGCCTTTGACGTCGTGATTTACTGTGTTTGCTTGTGGTGCATCCTCAACGAGTGATTGTTCCTCTTTTACGATTTCATCTACGTCCAACCTTTTGAAGAGCGGTTCATAGGAGGAGGACGGATTGCATACAGGGACGGACCAATCAATGGCTTGATTCCAATTCGTGTCACTTAGCTCCTCCTCAATACCAAGCATGTCCCATAATCTTTGAGCGCTGAATGGCAAGAAAGGGTTGGTAACGATGGCAAGGTATCGACAAATTCTCCAACCGAACGCGAGTGATGAGAGTGATTCAATTCGTCCGTTTGTATCAATTTCGGATTTGAGATGTTTCCAAGGGGTTGATGCTTGCAATAATTGGTTACCATGTTGTGCTGCTGTCATTGCCGTTCGCAAGGCCTCTTTGTATCGATGCTTTTCAAGCGAAGTGGTCATGTCTGCATGCAATTGTTCGAGCGTTGAACACATTGAATGGTATGTTTCAATTGTATCAAAAGCCGGTAATGACTCGCCGCCTGGTGTTTCTGGAAGACGGTTTGCAAGCGACAGTACTCTGTTGGCAAAGTTCCCATACGTCGCAATGAGTTCATTGTTGATACGATCGACGAATTCCTTCCAAGTAAAATCTGTATCGTGGGATTCGGGCATGTTAATGCTAAGATAATAACGCAGTGTATCGGGGTCAAATCGATCCAAAAAGGATGGAAGCCAAATTGCATGTTTCCTGGATTTTGAGAATTGGCCTCCCCCTAACATTAGATATTCCATCGCAGGTACGTTATCCTCCAAGCGGAGGTCTCCTGATGCTGGTAATTCAACAGGATGATCTGCAGTTTTTCCATTACGCGCATGATTGAGGCCCATCAGAATTGCTGGCCAAATAACGGTGTGGAACGGTACGTTGTCCTTCCCCAGAAAGTAATAATGGCGTTGAGATATACTGTCATTTTCAATCCACCAGTTTTCCCATGATGAGCCATCATCATACTCATCTGACCATATTTGTGAACACGTTAGATATCCTTGGACTGCTTCAAACCATACGTAAATGCATTTTCCATTCCAATCGTCTCCATCGAGAGGAACCTCAATACCCCACTCGAGATCCCGGGTAACCGCTCGCGGTCGCAGTCCCATATCCAACCATTGCTTTGTCATTGCTCGCACATTTGGCTTCCAGACAGAATGGTTGTTTGCTGCGTGCTGCTCAAGTGCTTTTTGAAACAAGTCAAGGCGATAGAAAAGATGTTCCGTATCTCGGATTTCGACAGGTAGTTCTGGATTCATTTTCGAAATCGGATTTTTTAATTCATACGATTCGTACGTCGCTCCGCATGAATCGCATTGATCACCACGTGCACCGTCTGCACCACAGGAAGGACAGACACCTTCGATGTAACGATCTGGAAGAAACCGGCCACCTCCGTCAGGATGAACCTCGAAATACTGCTGCATTGTCCTCTTTTCAAAAAAACCTGCATCATAAAGCAATTTGAAATTTGATTGAACTTTCTTCTTGTGTCGAATATCTGTTGTTCTATTAAACAAAGCCCCGCCATAAGCAGACCCTCGGGGATCGATGTTTGGCATCCATGTACATCATAAATCAAGCAATGCTTTCGAGTTAACGTTGTGATACTCATCGACGATGTCTTGCGATGAGACACCGTTTTGCTCTGCTGTTACGGTAATTGGTGTTCCATGTTCATCGGATCCTGATACCATCAATACCCGGTTGCCACGTGCTCTTTCAAAACGAGCATAAATGTCAGGAGGGAGGTAGCATCCAGCAACATGCCCAAGATGAAGAGGGCCATTTGCATACGGCCAGGCAACACAAACCAGTACGTGTTCACCATCCGCCATGTTTGTCCCTAATCGGCATTGATTTTCAAACCAACCCCACCGTTTAACAGAAAACAACATTTTCAAGAAGCAGAAGGTCTTGGGCAAACCATCCAAAGGACAGGAGTTCCCGTTCAACATGAACCTTACTTTACTCATTTTTTACACAGCATTAGCCCTCGGTGTCTCGTTTCTTTGTTCAATTTTAGAAGCAGTTGTGCTTTCAATTCCAAATACGCAGGTTGCTGTGTGGCAACGGGATGGGAACAGACGTGGTGATGTTTGGGCGAAACTCAAAGCTGATGATGCAGTTAAGCCCCTGACTGCCATCCTAACGCTCAATACGATTGCACATACGATGGGAGCTGCTGGTGTCGGTTCAGAAGTACAGAATCAGTTTGGTAATGAGTATCTAACGGTAGCCTCGGTAATTCTCACCCTTGCAGTGCTTTTCCTCTCTGAAATCATACCCAAAACCCTCGGGACCGCATATTGGAAACAGTTGTCGTTATTCACTGGGAGAACGCTTCACATAATCACCGTTGCACTCGTGTTTATTATTGCCCCAATTCAGTGGATGAAGAAAATCCTACCAAGTGCAGATAGTCAACTTGTTACCCGTGATGATCTTGTTGCGCTTGCAGATCTTGGTGAAGAAGAAGGCGCACTCATGGAGGACGAAGAAACCGTCATTCACAACCTCTTGAGACTTCGTGAGATACCCATAACCGAGGTCATGACACCGCGTGTTGTCGTCACTGCCCTGCAACAAGATTTGACCGTTCGCCAAGTTCTCGACGAATATCCAGTCTTACGGTTCTCGCGCATGCCCGTCTATTCTGAGACCGTTGACGAAATCCAAGGCTTGGTTATACGCTCTGAATTGTTGGTTGCAGCTAGTCGCGATGAATGGGGCCGAAAAATAAACGAGTTCATGAAACCAGTGCACTTCCTTACGACCCAACAAAGCGTTGATGTGGCGTTGGATATGTTGCTGGAACGTCGACAACAGTTTGCCGTTGTCCAAGATGAATTCGGAGGAACTTCTGGTATTCTAACAATGGAAGACGTCTTAGAAACACTTCTTGGTGAGGAAATTGTTGATGAACTAGATGAAGTTGATGACATGCGAGAATTAGCACGTGAACAAGCGATTTCAAGCGAAGAAGAGTGAGTTCTCCTCCATCCAGTTTTTGATTAGTTCATCACGCTTCTCATTTGAAGATTCATACGAATGCTTCAATTCTTCAACGATATGATACGAGAAATTCGATTGTCGTGTGGAGTGCACATCAATAAGGAGATCTGCATGAATTGTACCTAACGTTTGATCATGTTTAGCCTGCACCAGCAAGGTTGGACATGATGGAAAACCCCACTTTGGTGTAGAGAGTTTATCAATTGAATCAACTGTGAATATCTTTTCATTAATTCGATTGTAGTATTTCAGTAATCGATGCATCATGAATCCGTGCAATGACGTTGGAATTTTCAAATATTCACAGGTTTGATTGTTGATGTACACGTATGAAGTAACAGGCGACTCAAGTATCATTCCAAGTGCCTTTTTTGACGTTACCAGTTCATCTCGCATTGTTCGTTGCGCAACAAAACCACCCAAGCTGTGACCGTGAATTAAAAACCCATTATCGAGCATTCCACGAGAATCGAATATCCGAAGAACTTGTTCGAGATCATGACACACATGCAATGCTGCCCAATTCGATACACGCTTGTTTCCACCGTGCGCTCGCATCTCAAACAGAATGCAATTGTATCCTAGTTTCTCGTATAATTTACTACGACCAATCATATTTGAGGCACGGGAATTCCATCCGTGGATGAGAAGAGCAAGTGGCTTGCCCTCTGTGTAGGATTTGGACAACCAACGGACAGGATAACCAGCTACGAGTTGTTCATCCCATGTCCATTCCTCGGGAGGATCGTTGTTAACTCGTCGAGTAGGTAATCTCAACATGAGACAAAGACATACTGCAAACCACATATCAATAACAACAATTGGAAGAAGGTAGACAAACCAAATCCACTCATAGAGATAGGATAGAAGCAATCCTACAACAATCCATACCACAGCGTGCGCGTAGAGAGCAGTAAAGCGATGTGAAAGCATTAGGTTGATTCCTTCAGTTATCGGCGTTGTCTTCTTCAGCAGCATCCTCTTCGGTTTCAGCTTCATCGGATGCTTCCGATGCTGCTTTTTCTTCCTTCGCCTTCGCACGTTCTTCAACACGCTTAGCATACTTTTCACCGAATTGGCTCATGCTTTCGAGTCGTGCACGGAATCCAGAGGTTGCCTTTTCTTCAGGAACATAACGAACGAGAAACGATCCAAACATCAGATCAAACAAACCTTGATTCAAATCGCTGTTGCGTGTAAATTGCCAATTAATAATCCAAAGAATCATGAATACTGCGCCAATGGAAGTCATAACGATCGGTGCTGTTCCACCATCTGAAATGGAGCCAGCTTGCGTAAATACCATAACAAATCCGATGAGTGACAGAAGGCCGACGTTGTTGACAAAGAGTCCGTGAAGGAACATTGGTTTTGTACCATCGCCACGGATGTATCTCGTTGACGAGGTGTACTGCCCAAGGTTTCGACCTGTGTAAAACGGCAGGAAAATAGCATTGAACAACCACACCAAAATCGCTACAATAAACAGAATTGTTGTTTCCAACCCACCGCTCGAACCACCGGTGAATGCGGACATGAACAATGCACCGATGAGAACAGAAAAGTTTGCGATAAAATTGACCCACCAACAGATGACTCGGCTTAATTTAGGTGCGATTTCAAATTCCGAGGACAATCCCGCAGGGCGCGCTTTCTTGACTTTCTGTTTCTTTTCCTTCTTGGGTTTTGAAGCAGCGGCTTTTGCTGGTTTTGCTGCCTTCGTGGGCTTTGCTGCCTTGGCTGCTTTGGCAGTTGCCTTTTTTGCAGGCTCCTTATCGTTTGATTCAACTTTGTCGAGTAGTCCCATATTCTCGCCTCATTCATGTGTACATTTCAGAAATTTGCTTGTAGACGGCAAAGTCACCGGATTCTACGAACGCTGTAATCGAATCGTCGGGCATGTTTCCGAGTTGTTCATCGATGATCTTGAAGAATTCACCTCGTCGCTCATCGTCGATAGCACTAGGATCTGCCCCGACTTCCTTGAAAAGGTCAAAACCATCGGAAGCCAGGAATTCTTGAATTGCCTCCTCGGGTAGTTCATCTCCTAGCAAGTCATTGACAATTGTGAAGAATTGCGCAAACAGTTCGTCTGCCTCATCCATGGTTGCTTCTTCCGCATCTGCCTCATCATCTTCTTGTTCTTCGGAAACTGTTTCTTCTGATACTGTGGCTTCGACTGGAACGGATTGACTCATGAGAGACCGACGCTCTGCCATA
>JAKUNY010000102.1 GCA_022451765.1 Candidatus Poseidoniaceae archaeon | reverse complement strand
CCCCAGTTGGCTTGGGCGCTCGGGATACACTGCGCCTAGATAAAGGATATTTACTGAGCGGTGTGGATTTCTGTTGGCCGGAACTTCCCGAATCTACTGACTTCTAGGCTCGAGATTCATGGGAAACAAACGTCCCTTTCGGTCTTGATATTGGACATGAATTCATCGGACGTAATCGTGTCATCAATCACGCTGCCTCCGATGAGCGCTGGTGGGGAATCAAGTATCTTGAGCGCGGGCCGTTGCCGCGACCTGGCAAGGACGTTCTGTCAATGGATGGCTCCAAAATTGGTCAATTAACCTCCGGAGCACCCTCTCCTTCACTCGGAAATACAGGCGTTGGAATTGGCTATATTTCTGGGGTGAGAGAGGGTGATGAGGTACTCATCGCGGCAAGTCCTCGTTCATCGGTAAAAGCTGTTATAATTCGCCCTCCTTTTGTATAGACGCCCCTCGTTTCTTGGCGGTTCAATGACGAACATTATGAGCGCTACGCGATTGGTAGGGTTGTCTGCGGGTTGCGAGTCCTATGGTTGACCAATTACCGAATCTTGGAAGAGAAGAAGAAATGCTTGTCGAGATGGGTGTTGAATCCATTGATGCACTGTTCGCCGATGTCCCTGAATCGGTCCGCATGGTCGCAGACCTACCGTTACCAGATGCGCAGAGCGAAGAAGAGTTGCTGGCCGACGCAAAGCGGCTCCTCGGCGCAAACCTTGCATTGGGTGACCAACCGTCGTTTCTTGGTGCAGGCTTGTATCGCAACTTTGTACCATCGTCCGTCTTCCAACTTGTAACTCGAGGTGAATTCCTCACGTCCTACACCCCGTACCAGCCTGAAGTTTCGCAAGGTATGCTCCAAGCCATGTGGGAATTCCAATCGCTGGTTTCTGAGTTGATTGAAATGCCAATCACCAATCTTTCGCTTTACGATGGGTCAACTGCCGCAGCAGAAGCTCTGACTTGTGCAGTTCGAGTACACAACCGAAAGGCCGAACAGAAAGACACCGTGTACATTTCTGAACTCACCCCGCCTGATCGGGTTTCAGTGATACATAATTACTGTCAAGGAGCAGGGATTGAAATTAAGACCCTACGACATGATGAAAACGGTTGCATCAACCTCAACGATGCAGAGCGCGCTCGGGGCTCATGCGCTGTTTATGTGGAACAACCCAATCCAATCGGTATCGTTGACGATGGCTATCCTTCTCTGAAGGAAATAATCGGCGACAACACTGCTCTCATTGTTGGAATACAACCGATATCGCTGGGGTTGCTTGAGGCACCAGGGAACTATGGTGCAGACATTGTTATCGGTGAAGGACAACCTCTTGGAAGTCCAATTACAGGAGGCGGCCCCATTTACGGTATTTTTGGCTGCACAAAGCCATACCTCCGTTTGATGCCAGGTCGGATTGTCGGAAGAAGCATCGATGTTGATGGCAAGGAAGCCTACTGTCTGACGCTTTCAACACGTGAGCAACACATTCGCCGACATCGCGCCACGTCCAACATCTGTACCAATGAAACACTGATTGCTCTAATGGGGGCAATGCACATGTCGTTGTTGGGTCCAGAAGGACTTGAACATCTGGCGATTCGTAACATGGCTGCATGCACGCAATTGGAGCGACAAATCAAAACAATTGAATCGATATCCCTTCCTTACGAGCAACAATCGCACTTCAACGAGTTTTTCGTCGAATTGACCGCTACAACCTCATCCTGCTTATCCTTCCTTGAGAGTCAAGGCGTTGTTGGTGGAGTTGACGTATCAGATTGGTATCCTGAGAAAACCAACCAGATGTTGTTGACGGTAACCGATCAGACCTGCCAAAAAGACATTGATCGGTTGGTACAATCGCTATCCATGTGGGTTGAGGAGGTGAAAGCATGAGTCGTCTCTTCGACCATTACGGTGCAGAAGGCAAGGGGTATTCACAACCTGCACCACTCATATCTGCCTCAGAACTGAAGCTACCATCGAACATGGCTCGCAAACAACTTCCTCGCTGGCCGCGACTATCCGAACCTGAAATGGTGCGGCACTACACATGGCTTTCTAAGCGAAATTTCGGAATCGACACCGGATTTTACCCACTCGGTTCTTGCACGATGAAACACAATCCCCGTGTCAACGAAGTGGTTGCCCAATTGCCCGGAATTGCTGATATCCACCCGCATCAACCGGAGCACCAACTACAAGGCCTTCTCTCAATCTATTACGAAATGCAGGAAATGCTTGCAATATGTGCTGGAATGGATGCGGTTACACTGCAACCAGTCGCTGGCGCACAAGGCGAATTCACGGCGATTCGATGCTTCCAAGAGTACTTCCGCCATCGAGGCGAACACCACCGAACCAAGGTCATCGTACCCGATTCTGCGCATGGAACCAATCCAGCCAGTGCTGCTATGGCTGGTTTTGAAATCATCGAAATCCCAAGCCAAGAAGACGGTCGTATCGATCTATCTGCACTTCGTGCAGTCGTTGGTGACGATACAGCTGGAATGATGATTACCAATCCAAACACGCTTGGACTCTTCGAGCAAAACATCGCTGAAGCATCTGAAATCGTTCACAACGTCGGCGGCTTAATGTATTACGATGGCGCTAATTTCAATGCGATTCTTGGACGCACAAGTCCGGGATTGATGGGCTTCGATGCGGTTCACTACAATCTCCACAAAACATTCAGTCAACCTCACGGTGGTGGAGGACCAGGTTCCGGTCCAATCGGAGTCAAGGAACATCTCGCACCGTTCCTCCCCTCTCCTATTGTGGCGCGAAGAGAACCAAGTTCTGATGAGAAACCTCGGGCTGTCGATGCGTACTGGTACACATGGCACGAACCCGAACATACCATCGGTAAGATTCAGCAATGGCACGGAAACGCAGGCGCTATACTCCGCTGTTGGGCATACTATCGTCGCTATGGAAAGGAACTCAGAACAATGTCTGAACATGCAGTCCTGAATGCAAATTATCTGCGTCACGCGATTCATCGTGAGGCAAAAGCGGCAGGCGTGGACCACCTCTTTGTTGACGGTGCAGATACTGTTGTTGCCAAACACGAATTCACACTCTCGCTAGGGCCCGCTAAAGAGGCTCTTGGAATCTCAGCAATGGATGTCGCCAAGGGCCTTCTGGACATGGGCTACATGGCGCCAACAGTGTATTTCCCATTGGTTGTTCCTGAGTGCATGATGATTGAACCAACAGAGACAGAATCGAAAGAAACACTCGATACCTTTGCAAGAGATTTTTGTAAGGTGCTTCAATTGGACGCAGAGACACTTCATAACGCTCCGACAACCACTCCGGTTCGCCGAGTCGATGAAGTCTATGCAGCAAGGAATCTTTGCTTGCGTCACCCATTTGACGACGAATGAGACCGAAGCGTAATCGGCTCTTGGGTATGTTGTAACAGTTCCCATGTCAGCTGTGAAGAATAGATGATCAACGCCATGCTAAGAAGTGCCAATTCAACAACCAGCCACCACCAGGCGACAACGAAAGCGGTTGCTACAATAATTGAAGAAAGCATGAGCAAACCAAGCATTGTGATGCTTGGGCGGAACCTTACCAACAATTCATCACCAATTTCGTTGTACGTAAGGATTACAAATTGAAACAGTCCTCTGTAGACTTGCACTTCTTGGCCACGATGAATTACGTGCAAATCACGATGCTCATCCAAACGAGCGAGGAATGATTCAGAGTCGCATCTGTAGACTTGTTCCATACTTGGTCGTCCTGAATTGTCGATATAACCTCATCGCCGATACCCAACAAACACAAGAACTCGACTGCACTCCAATGGTCATGGTAGGGCTGTTTGTTGAGGGATGGTACCCATCCGAAGAAAAAGCAGTGATGGTAATTCCTCACTTGACCATGGCCGCATCATTGCTGACAATGGCCTTCCCAGTTCTTATGCTCATTTCCGGCAGATACACCTCATTCGTTCCATGGTTCATTTTGATTTCAGACATCCTCCTTGGTCTTGCTTTGCTCTCAACCTTTTCCCAGCGTCGTGTCCTTATTTTACACAGGGGCGTCCACCTAAGTGCCATTCTGCTCTTGACCTCGATTACCTTCGCATTTCTTGAAGCCACATCTTTGTGGTTTGCGCTTGCTCTCAGCATAGGGTTGTTCGTGACCACGTTTCGAGTTGCAAGCAAAACCTCAGCGGGTTATGGTGTGCAATTTCGCAAGGAATGGGTTGCTTCGAAATACCTCAAACTCAATGCAAAACGCATGGGCCATTGGAAGATCGTCAATGCAAAACCAACCAATGGACTGATGGCAATTTCTCGAACGAATCGGCAACTGGCTGTCATGTATTGTCGGTTTGATGAGGATGAATGTTGGTTGCATCTCGATGTCTTTTCTGAAGACATTTTCAATCTTGAGCATTTTCTGTTCGAAGAAGCGTGAAGGGTCATCTAAAAGAACTACCCGCGATGCGGTTTAGTCATGGATGTATCTATCTTACTTGGCTCGAAGTCTGACATGCCGATTGCTGAAAAGTGCACAAAAGTGCTTGACAAATTTGGCGTAAACTACCAATTGCGTGTTGCTTCTGCACATCGTTCCCCAAAATTTGTTGAGGACATTATTCACAAAGCCGAAGAGGATGGATGCAAAGTATTCATCGCCATGGCTGGTCTTGCCGCAGCTTTGCCCGGTGCAGTCGCTGCCTTAACAACCAAACCAGTCATTGGTGTCCCATGCGGTGGGCGTGTACCGTTCGATTCTCTTCTTTCAATCGTTCAACTCCCTCCCGGTGTTCCCGCAGCGACCGTTGGGGTTGACCGTGGTGACAACGCAGGTCATCTTGCAGTTCAGATGCTTGCACTTGTCAACGATGAGATGGCACAACGCCTCGTTCAAGATAAACTCGACCAAATAGAGCGTGTACTCCAGATGGATCGAGAAGTGAACGGCAGGGCTTGAAATGTTTGATGCGCCTGAATTTATCGAAGAATCGATTCAGCAAATGAAAGCAACCATCGATGATGTTGCGATCATTGCGTGTTCAGGTGGCGTGGACTCGACCGTAGCGGCTGTAATCGCCAACAAGGCTGTTGGTAACCTCTTGCATTGTGTTTACGTCGATACAGGCTTCATGCGGAAAAATGAGACCGAGGAACTCGAGGCCTTGCTCGCAGTGCATGGCATCAATCTCATAACGGTAAAAGCGGCAGACCGATAGTTTGAGGCTCTTCGGGGTGTTACTGAGCCTGAACAAAAACGAACGGGCATCGGTGAATTGTTCATACGAATTTTTGAAGACGAGCAAAAGAAATGCGGTGCAAAATACCTCGTTCAAGGTACGATTGCACCGGATTGGATCGAATCAGGTGGCGGTGTTCGTGACACCATCAAATCGCATCACAATGTTGGCGGATTGCCAGAAGACATGACGCTGAAAATCGTTGCACCCCTACGAGAATTGTACAAAGCCGAAGTCCGAGCACTCGCACGCGAACTCGACATC
Organism: Candidatus Poseidoniaceae archaeon; assembly: GCA_022451765.1. Taxonomy (GTDB): domain Archaea; phylum Thermoplasmatota; class Poseidoniia; order Poseidoniales; family Poseidoniaceae; genus MGIIa-L2. Next base: position 34 of record JAKUNY010000102.1, on the reverse strand, counting down.
ATCGTGGCTGAGCGTCAACCCTTCCCCGGTCCCG
>JAKUNY010000101.1 GCA_022451765.1 Candidatus Poseidoniaceae archaeon | reverse complement strand
ATCTCGTTTGCCGATGGATATCAATGGAAGGGTTTCTTGTTGAGCGCAAAGGTGGCTGGGACACACACGGACTTCCTGTCGAAATCGAAGTGCAAAAACGAATGGACCTCATGAGCAATGAAGCGATAGAAAACTTCGGGATGCAAGCGTTTAATGACGCATGCAGAGAAAGTGTTTGGACCTATGAAAGTGCATGGCGTGAAATGACGGAGCGTATGGCATACTGGGTTGATTTGGACAATCCATATGTAACGCTTCACAACGATTACGTTGAATCATGTTGGTGGGCCCTCAAGCAGATGTTTGACAAGGACTTGCTGTACAGGGGTCACAAAGTCTTGCCATACTGCCCGCAAACCGGAACATCTTATTCCAGCCACGAAGTTGCTCTCGGATACAAGGAGGTTGAGGAACCTTCGGTCTATGTCAAATTCAAGTTGATGGATGATTCCGCTTCAATTCTTGCTTGGACGACCACACCTTGGACCCTTCCAGGCAACGTAGGACTTGCCGTTGGTCCGGATGTAACCTATGCACGCTGTCGTGTGCGCGAAGAACCGGAAGGCTGGCATGGACGAGGTGGTGCATCGGTTGGCGAGGAGCTGATTCTCGCAAAGGATTTGATGGGGGAAGTGCTTCGTCATCACGTCGACGTTATCGAAGAAATTCAAGGTTCTGAACTCGTCGGAAAAGCCTACGAACCACTCTTTCCAAACGCCGTTCCCCGAGGCGAATCCTCCACAGCGTGGACAGTCCTATCTGCTGATTGGGTCACCACAACGGACGGAACCGGTGTTGTACACACGGCTGTAATGTACGGTGAAGACGACTACAATCTCGGAATGGAAGTCGGTTTACCAGCCTATCATACCGTTACTATGGAAGGAAGTTTTGTTGACGGAGTACACCCGCAACTCGATGGTCATTACGTCAAGTCGTGCGACGACGCGGTCATGGAAATTCTGGTTGGTCGAAACGAAGCAATTGCGTCCGGCCTTCTCTATCGAGAGAAGAGTTACCTCCACGATTATCCACATTGTTGGCGAACCGATCATCCACTCCTCTACTATGCCATGGACTCATGGTTCGTTCGAATGACTGCCGTGAAAGAACGTCTTCTCGAATTCAACGATGGCGTGGAATGGGCACCGGATTGGGTCGGTGAGGGTCGATTTGGCGAATGGCTCCGCAACGTCAAGGATTGGGCAATATCAAGGGAACGCTACTGGGGCACTCCTCTACCGGTTTGGAGAGACGAAGACGGGAACATGAAGTGCATTGGTTCGATTGCAGAATTACAAGAAGAAGTTGCAAAAGCGAACGCAGCAGGTTATGACAATCCTGAGTGTCCTGACGATGTCGATTTACATCGTCCGGTTGTCGATGCATTCACGCTTGTTTCAGACAATGGGAAGCCAATGCAAAGGGAGCCTTTTGTCATGGATTGCTGGTTTGATTCTGGATGTGCTCCTTTCGCCCAGTGGCACCACCCGTTCGATGATAACAAAACGTTTGACTCATCCTTCCCCGTTGATTACATCTGCGAAGGTGTCGATCAAACTCGTGGCTGGTTCTACACTCTCCTAGCGGTCTCAACAACCGTCTTTGATTCGCCTGCCTACAAACGATGTCTCTCACTTGGTTTGATTCTGGATGCTGAAGGTAAGAAGATGTCAAAGTCGAGAGGAAACATTGTTGACCCGTGGGACCATTTCAATCGAGAAGGTGCTGATGCGACACGATGGTACATGGTGACAGCAGGAGCTCCCTGGAATCCTCTGAAATTCGACTCCAATGGTGTTCGTGAAACCTATGCCAAAATGTTCCTTACATTGTGGAATGTCTACCGCTTCCATGCCGATTATGCTTCCCTGGATTCGTTCGATCCCTCCACTTCTCAGTCAAGCGTTGAACAACGTCCACGTCTCGATCGCTGGATTCTTTCCAAACTTCATTCCACGGCCAAAGCATATCACGATGGGTTCGCCAACTGGAATTTCCACAAAGCGTGTCGAGAACTCGAGGATTTCGTCGTCAACGATTTGTCAAATTGGTACGTTCGTCGAAGTCGCCGACGTCTCTGGGAGGAGGCTGACTCAGGTGATAAACTCGCATGTCAACACACATTGCATGAAATCCTCGTCACCCTTTGCAAACTTATTGCACCTGTCAGCCCATTTATGGTCGACACGATTCATCGCAACCTAACCGGAGACACCGTGCATACGGCATCATGGCCTTTGGGGACACCTGGCTCAACGGAAGGAGCTACCGCTGATTCCTGGAACGAAGACCTTGTCGAAGCAACGGCCGAACTACCTCCACAAGATCTCGATTTGGAACGGGAGATGGAGCTGGTTCGCGAACTAGCGGAGACTGGGCGTCGAATTCGCATCGATGCCCAACGCCGACAACGTCTGCCATGTGCAGAAGGTTGGATTGTTGCTGGACCTGATTTGCAGCCTTATCACGACTTGTTGTGTGAGGAATTGAATGTGGAGAGCATATCCGTTGAAACCGACCTTGATCGTTTTCAGCAAGTTGAGTTGGCGGTAAATTTCAGAGCCCTCGCTCCTCGAGCAAAGGGTGATGTCAATGCAATTGCAACTCAAATCAAGAACCACTCTGACCAAGAATCACTGCTTGCTGAAATCCAGAATGGTTCGTGTACCATCATGGGCGTGGAAATCTTGGTGTCCGACATCGAAGTCCGACGAGCGGAACGCAAAGGATACGCAGCCGCCACCATCACGATTGGTGAATCAGATGACGCATCCCATGTTAGCTTGGTCCTTGATATGCAGGACACACCTCACCTTCTTTCGAAGGGGCTTGCACGAGACATTACACGTCGAATTCAATCCAAACGAAAGGACATGAACTTGGAAATTGAAGCCATGATCGATGTCGAGGTTTGGATGAAAGGCGCTCCTGAATTGTTCGCAGAAGATCAGACTTGGATTGCAAAGGAGACTCGATCGTCTGGAATTGTATTCAATGTTGATGACGCTCCATCCGACATCGAAGCCTTCGATGTCGATGGCGCACAGATCGCGTATCGCGTTGACAAGGTGTGAGGGGAAAGCATGCGAGTGATTTCGCTCGTGCCAAGCCTTACATTGACCCTTGCAGAATTGGGTCTTGACGCATCGCAGCTCGTTGGTCGGACACCATGGTGCATCCATCCTGCGGACTACATCAAGGATGTTCAAGTCGTTGGTGGAACAAAGCCACCAAATCTCAACAAAATACGAAATGCACAACCGGACTTGGTTTTACTGGATCGTGAAGAAAACCCAAAGGAAGTCTTTGAAGAATTGACAAGACTGGGCATCAATACCTACGTAAGCTACGTTGAGGGGCCCGGCGATGTCCCCCCTATGTTGCTCGAACTTGGCCAACTGTTGGGCTTGGAGACCAAAGCTCGAGAACTCGCGAATGCTGTTCAAGAAGAAATCGCAATTTGTCAGCAAGGGACTGGGCCGGTGGTGTTACCTATGATTTGGCACGAGCCGCTCATGGCCGTTTCGCCACAGAAATATTCTGGCGCATTGCTTGAAACGTGTGGGTTTCAAATTCCTGATATCGAACCAAACGGAAACGGTTACCCTGTCGTTACTGAGGAGCACATCACCTCAAACGGGATTGAAGGACTCCTTCTTTCAAGCGAACCTCATGAGTTTTCAAAACAAGAAGGTGAGGCAATCTGTGATTCAGTCGAAGCAAATGGCGGCCGTCGACCTTGGACGCTGTGCATCGATGGAGAGGCATTAACGTGGTTCGGTAGCCACACACTTACAGGCCTTCGAACATTCAACGCACTATGCAAGGATTTGAAAACAGCCGCCGACTAGTACTGACATGCGCAGAGGTGTTCTCGCCGTCATGCTTGTATGCAGCATGGTCCTTGCAGGATGTTACGGTGACGGTGAATCGATTGTTGAGGACGAAGAATACCAATCAGCATGGGAAAATTATGTGCTCATCGACGAGCAGACTCACGAATCTCCACGCGAATTCATGACCGTCGATCTACGGTCCAATGAAACAACCAACATGACATGGGCCGTTTTTGATGAATCAAAAGGTGGAAACTGCTGTGAACATTACATCGCAACCACCATTTCGGGTTCTATTCTCAACATCGGAGGCGAATACCCTGTCTGGTCAGGCGATCGAGGGCATGACTGGGATACGTGGATTCCCGGGGTTACACCGGATCTACAATGCCGCACATTCATCCCAACCAACCCTGGGACAGAAGGTCTGGGCGAGGGTAGCATTGTCCAAGCAACCAATGGCGACATCATTTCGATGTCGTGGTTCCCATACGTGGGAGGTGACCTCAAGTTGGACAAATTCTATGCCATCCTCTACGATGATTCTGAAATGGAATGGAAATGGTGTTACAACCGCATTACGGAGCCTTTCTACGATCGTAGCTGGCAAGTCGAAGTTGTTGGGCCAATTTCATCGAGCATCGGTGATGGTGAGTGGGCCTCGTTGGTCGTTTCCAACTTCTGGCATCAAACCCAAAACGCTGGTGGAGAAATTTCGGTGGATGGACTGAATTATTATCCGATTCAATTCCCGGGCCGCTCATCCACACAACCAGACATTGAGATTGACTTGGACTTCACGAACGCCTCTCTTGACTTTTACTGGGACGTGAACAAGCCCCACAAGGAAATGCGAGCGTTCGCTGTCCCGAGTGGAGGGCTTCTGTTCCCGCAATACTTCGATAATGGCAATGCTGCCTTCCTGGATACGACGCTTTCTTGGAACGAGCTTGCCGTGCAGTTCCCTAGCGAATATTGCCAGATTGATATGACCGGTACAATCCACTGCGTCGCAAACTCGGGTACGACGTTTACCCATTACACATCAATCGATGGCGCCGTTAGTTGGAACAATCACACATACGATCTCGGGAGTGCCGCCTCGAGCATAGAAGAGTGGGAATTCCAAGCCAACGGTGAGCATGATCTGTTTGTATTGAACGTCCGATACCAATCGAGCGATGGACCCGACGTGGACGTTTTGTTTCACACCAGAGGCTACAGCCAAGACCTCAGTCCGGACACGCTCACCTACATTGGCCAGGGTGACCTTGATTCAACTTCAGGTGCGGGGAATGACATTCGATTCGATTTCGCCAGTTTAGCAATCCTTCGAGATGGGGGTGTCGTCGTAGCATACCATGATTCAACGCATGTTGACCCGTTGTTTGCGGTTGAACTTCATCTCCCCGTTTACCAACAATGAGGTCAAATTGAGGGTTATCCTCAAAAGCCCTTGACAAACCATGTGGCTTGATGGTGGTTAGCAATTTGCCAGGGATTGGCGAGCGATTGATGAAACGTTTGGACGATCACTTTGGAGGTCGTCATGAGTTGATCCGGACTCTTGAATCGGGTGATATCTCTCGAATCGCTGAAGTTGAGGGCATATCGGTCAAACGTGCGCTTTCTCTTGCTCGCGAATTCAACGGGGCAGAGGCGTCGTTTCTTGCAACGCCCGAAGCAGAAAAGTTGCATACGCAACT
>JAKUNY010000100.1 GCA_022451765.1 Candidatus Poseidoniaceae archaeon | reverse complement strand
ATGATGGCGATTGGTTGCAAGTAATCGAAGCAATCCTGGCAACAAGAAGTGACGCATCATGGTATGTTCGAGCGTTATCGGGTTGGTAATTCGAGTGATTTCATTGAAGGGTTTCCAACGCATCCGATTGAACTGATCTTCATCATTTGACAGCGTAAGTGATTGAATCTGCATGAAACCCATACCTTGCATTGAGGTTCGTATTCGGCGTCGTAGGTTGTCGTCAGGGCGTGGGATCGCATTCATCGGAGCCTTTGGCACGTCGTTTCCTAAATCTTCATACCCGTGTCCGATAGCAATGTCCTCAACTATATCGACTGGGTGGAGAAGATCGAAACGCCAGCGTGGCATGTCAAATCCAAACATGTCCTCTCCTTCACTTGCATACTGCATCGATTTACTAGGGCTAATTTCATCCGATGTTGCAGGTGAGCGCCCGGTGTATGTTCCACCCATTCGGAGCATGGCATTGCTCAATTCGTCATCGCTAAGCTCACGGCCTAAAATCGTCGTAATCAAACGAGCAGGGACCCGATGATGGACAGGTGTCCAGTTTGGAAGAACTTCCTGCTCACCATGGCAGTCGATTATTTGTATTGTTTGGAGGGTCCCCCCGCGTTCCTTTGCTTGCAAAGCAACGAGCATGAGGCAAGATTCACAGGCACGACGGTCCCAACCTGTTACATCGATGAAAAGGTCGCGTGTTGATGATTGCACGGTGGTGTGAACACCGTTGATGATGGGTGGGAATGAGAGGACAGATCCTTCGGCGTCTTCGATAATTGGGACTTTTTCCATACCGTCTAAAAGGTGCGCATAATCAACTCCTTTCGGATGCGATGCGAGGATTTCATCAATCGTCATTGCATGTTCCATTGCCAATGGGATGAATGAGTGGCTCCGTTCCACTGCTTTGACGGTGAAGGGTGGGTTAAGTGTCGTGAGGTCATGAACACCAATACTTGCTCTTCGTCGACCTCTGCCTAAAGCGAAGTGGAGTTTTTCTTGGTGGTCCATCAGTTGCTTTATGAAATCGTCCATTTCATCATCATCGACCATATCTAAGCCACGGACTACAGCACCCAATATGACTGGTCGAATTGTTGCAAGTTCTGGCTCGACGCTTAGTGTAATCCCACTTGATTCAAGTGACTCGTTTGCGAGCGTTGGTTGGTTGTGTAGGAATCCTCGCATAGCCAAACTCAGTGTTTCAGCACTGAGTAAGTCGGGTCGATTTGGAAAGATTTCGATGTCCAAAACCTCTTCGTCGCATCGATCGATGTCGGTCCCAAGCAGCGGTAGTCGGTGATCAACATCGGCAATGTCGTGCTGACACCCGTGCCGTGATAGAAGTGAGGCGAGTAGCTTTTGATCGACGGAAATCGTGGGCATGTCTTCACCTCATTTCGCAAACCAATGTGGAAGTGGTCGTTCATACCCAACCATCCGCAAACCACTGATTGCGGCAGTATCGTAATCAAGAGCACGCAGATGTGCGCGTTGCAACTGGTCAATGCTTTCAAGCCCAAGATTTCTGAGCTTTCGCTTCATGTCGATGGACAATCCTTGCAACCAAAATTCCATATCTTCGGTTTCGAGAACAGGCGGCTGTGTAATCACAAACTGAGCGCCTGCACATCGCGCAACGATGATATCGTGGGCATCGCATGTAAATCCAAACTCAAGTGCAGCTGTTGTTTCAGTGTTTTCCAGATTGGTTTTGACCGACCGGCCGATGATTGGTAAAGTTGCTGCTTCAGGAACACCTGAGCCGTCTTCAATTCTCGACACTTCGACTTGAAGCTTGTGGTATACAGTGCGCTTTTGGAGACTCTGAATTCGTGAGATTCCTTGACAAGCCAGAATCGGTGCTTCGGGCTTAAGCAGGGTACGAAGAATCACAATCAATCCCTCAAGTTCTTCGTCATCGAGTGCTGGCAAACTGTCCAAATCCAGACACGCACCTGAAATTACTTCAGCGTGGTCTGGGAGCGATGCAAGGCTGGTCAGGTTGAGGTAGAGAACATCGAAAGGCCGAGGGTTTTCCTCGACGAGGAACGGCTGTGCTTGTATGTAGGACAACCGCCCAGATGTATTTGCTTCTACTCCTAAAACTGCACCATCGGGAACGTACGGTAGCATTGGAAGAGGCAAAAGAATCGGCAATGTTTCTTCCTCGGTTCCAAGAATCAGTGCAGCGGTGTCAATTTCGTGATTATCGATGAGTGGCGCCTCATCCATCGGCGTTATCCCAATGCTCGATAAATCGCCTGAGGAAACGCTTGAACTGTCAACATAATATTCGACGTTCTTGCTCGACTCAAGACAAAATGCATCCTCACCGAGAGACCCACCATGTGCGTCAAGTAACTTGTTGATCGAATTCAACTCCTTGCTTGTAAGCGGTCGTAGTTGTGTTCCATGCGGCGGGGTTGGACAACGCCCCTCAATGATAATCTGTCCGTCTTTCATCCCGCATCCAGCGTACTCACCTACATTTCCCTGAACAACGATGATGCCCCCAGTCATGCCATTTCCAAGGCGTTGACCGACTTCACCCCGTACAAAAATGAATCCTTCGTTCATGAACATACCAAGGTCGTCACCTGCCCCATCGCCTGCGGTAAGTACTCCCCCTTGCATCATAAATCCAGCACAACGTCCAACATAACCCGTCGCTGAAAGCTTACTGTTGTGGTTGTATGCGCCAAAAAATGCACCAGCATCGCCTTCAATGTCAAAGGAACCACCATTTCCGAATGAGCTTGTCCAAGAACCGAGTTTTCCAAGTGCCCTTATGCGAGCACCTTCTGGCATTGCTGGGCAAAGTCCTACTTCGCCGTTCTTCGGGACCTTCTCTCCTGAACCAGTCCAGCCTATTCGAAGCAACGCATTTTGTTCGACTGCTGCCTGAAGGCGTGGCAGAAATTTTGCATTGATGTTCATCGACCGTTCGAAAACATCTCCAGGTCCCGCCATGTTTCACCGGTATCCGAGGTCGGTCAAATACCCTCTCATGGCTTGAATGTTCAAATCTTGGATTCCAACATCATTGCCTTCCCACGAACTGTTTATGGATGTTCAGCCATGCCACGTAGTTGAGCAGTATGGTCGTCAAGGTTGCAATCAATGGATATGGAACAATAGGAAAACGCGTTGCGGATGCGGTGGACGCCCAAGATGACATGGAAATTGTTGGCGTCACAAAAACACGACCGTCCTTTGGATGTGATCTCGCAGTTCGGAAAGGGTATCCGTTGTACTGTACCTATGATTCTGAGGATAAAATTGCAGCGTTTGGCCCAGCAGGTTATGATTGCAAAGGCGGTCTAAGCGACCTTCTTTCAATTGCTGACATTGTGGTCGACTGCTCACCAGGAAAAGTCGGAGCTCAGAACAAAGACATCTATGAAAAAGCAGGCGTGAGGTGGATTTTCCAAGGTGGTGAAAAACACGCTATGACGGGCATGTCCTATACCTCAAGTGGCAATCACTTGGAAAATATGAATGTACGTGGTACACGCGTTGTTTCTTGCAACACAACCGGTCTCTCTCGAACGCTGGTTCCACTCCTTCATGCCTGTGGGTCACTGTCGGTTGAGTGTACCATGATTCGACGAGCGGCTGATCCAGGAGACTCCAGCAAAGGCCCAATCAACGCGATCAAGCCGGTTCTGAAGGTTCCCAGTCATCACGGGCCTGACGTTATGACGATTCGACCTGAAATTGATATCAATTCGCTTGCGGTGGCTGTGCCAACAACAATTATGCACGTTCACGCCATTGTAGCAACTTTGCCGAAAGGACATGGAATGACCACTGAATCCGTGCTTGAATTGTGGTCTCAGCAACCAAGAATTGTGATTATGAACGGAGCAGAGACTGGTATCACAACAACTGCCGAGGTCATGGAGTTCTCAAGAGATATCGGAAGGAAATGGGGTGATTTACATGAGATTTTTGTTTGGGAAGATGGAGTCAAGTTGGATGGCGATTCGCTTTATTATTTCCAAGCCATTCACCAAGAATCCGATGTCATCCCAGAAAACGTTGACGCAATCCGTGCTCTAATGGGTATTGAGGCTGACTGGAAAATCTCTGTTGAAAAGACAGATAGTGCCATTGCGGCTTACAATGGGCTGTAGTCAAAATAGGCGCATCCTCAAAAACCCAATTGTGCTCGGATGTTTATGCATCAACGCCGCAGGTGTTTTCTCCTGCTGTCCGTTTTCCTTCTTTCGTTGGCCTTGCCCATGGCTTCTTCAACACCACCTTCGATGGGTACAACTGCAGTTGTTGAGCCTCGCGAAACTGGATGGCAAGCGATTGAACCGACATCAACACAAGCAATTGTGCTCAAGGAAACAGACCCTGTCATTCACTTGGCAGGACTCTCGTTCGATCCTGCGGTGGATGCTTTCGATTCCATTGTCTCACCATTGGACACAGCAGGTTCCACAACAATGTATTTGCTTCAATTGTACAAAAACGACGGACAAATCATGGACGAATTGAGTGAATTGTACGACGTGCATGCTCTTGAACGTCACAGTCCTGGTGTGTACATTGTACGAATCAGTGACGCTCTTGATATTGATTCCATCTCAAACCATGAAGACGTTCGTTGGATTGGTCCTTATGAGCCGTTCATGAGAACGACCAGCGATGTTCTCGGAGCCCATCTTGTCCAAATTGTCCTTGCCTCCGATATTCAAATTTCTGACACACCAATGCTCTCTGCAGATTTGATTCGTTATGGAGCAACAACCGCATGGTGCTCAATCGATATGTGTGAGGCAGCCTACGAAAGTGGCATGGATTCGCTGAATCTACGTAAGATTGCATCACATGAGGATGTGATGTTTGTTCAACGAGCCTTCAGCCTCTCACTTCACAACAACATCGCAGCTACTGAGGTCGGAGCTGTTGCAGTTCGATCATCCTCTACGCTTGGCCTTGATGGCTCCGGAGAAACCATTGCAGTCATGGACACTGGAATCGACAATGACCATCCTGATCTGCTTGGCAGAGTCGTCGCCATTAACACACAGTTTGGGCTCGATCCATCTCCGAGTGACTCCAACAGTGGCCACGGTACACATGTCGTCATGACCGTTTTAGGGGATGGTACAGGTGACGCTTCCACAGTGGGGGTTGCACCGGATGCGAACCTCGTAATGTACGCTTTGGAACACGACCCTACTGGTTATTTTGGTCGACAAGGCTCGATTTACGACCTCCTCTCAGATGCGGAACTCAAAACTGCACGAATCGCTGTAAATGCATGGGGTTCGAACGGTAATTTTGGATATTACACAGCAGATTCACGTTCAGCAGACCAATATGTCTCGAACAATCCATACCTTCTTCCAGTGTTCTCGGTCGGTGATAATGGAGGATCAGGGGCCTCACAAATCACTGCACCAGGAACTGAGTATGCTGTTGGAACTTATAGCAGTGTTCCTATTGCAGGTGATGGTGAAGGTGGATTTGTTGAGATTATAGTTTCTGATGGAGTTGATGCTGAAGGAGCAACAATACCAGGTCAAA
>JAKUNY010000010.1 GCA_022451765.1 Candidatus Poseidoniaceae archaeon | reverse complement strand
AGAGCTTCAAGAGATTTGTTCATGCTGTTCCGAGAAACCACCTGTAGTCATTATCGATGGCGACAGGTTTTGATAAGTTATAGTCAATTATCAATCGCGCAGCATTGCAACAAGTTTTGCTGTCATAGCATCGAGTTGAATCCGTTCTCCACCGCCCTCCACGAGACGATAATCGACTTCAGCCATGATTTCTGTCAGGTCAAGTTTGTTTAATTCCGATATGAAATCCACATTGTACAGCTCGCGATGAAGTTGGCCAACAAAATCTGTGCCCGCAAGTCCGTATTTGTTCAACAAATCTTGGAGACGTCGTCGGGCAACATGAAAACCATCGTCTTTGCAGGCCATGATGTATTGATGGAGGGCTTCAGGTGGAGCGGTTGCAGAGGTTTCATAGACGATTGATCGAGTGATTGTGTCGCTGATTGCTGCTGAAACTTGGAGAGCCGTAATCGCTCTTCTCAAATCACCTTGAGCAATCTTAGCGAGTGCTTCGGCTGCATCTTCTTCGAGTGTAACTTTCTCTACGCTTGCGACATGCTTGACTTGGTCGAGAACCTCTGAGTCAGCAAGTGGACGAAATCGGAACACGGCACAGCGTGATTGAATCGGCTCGATGACTTTTGATGAGTAGTTGCAAGACAAAATAAAGCGACAGGTTTCGGCATATTGTTCCATTATTCGTCGTAATGCACCCTGCGCATCGTTGGTCAGAGCATCGGATTCATCGAGAAAGATGATCTTGAATTTGGCATCCCCATATGGCTGCGTGCGGGCGAATTGTTTGACCTTTGATCGAATTTTATCCAACCCTCGTTCGTCGGATGCATTCATTTCGAGCAAATTATCTCGATAATGCTCTCCAAAAACATCCTTTGTGAGTGCCATTGCGGCCGTCGTCTTGCCTGTGCCTGGGGGTCCTGCGAAGAGAAGATGAGGGAACTCTTTATGCTCAGCATACACAGTTAAACGGCTTACTACGGAGGCTTGGCCTCGAATTTCATCAACACTCTGAGGGCGATGTCGTTCCACCCACAGTTCGCTCATGAATCCAAGAGATTGGCGAGCATCTTTCAACATTCGGTTGGATTTTTTTGGTACAAAGTTGGCGCCCCCCTAAAGGGGGGCGTACGCCGAATCAGTCATAACCTCCCACACCTTAGGTCGAATGAGCGCCATGAGAAACAGTACCACAAACCGAAATGTCTTCACTGCTTTGACATTAATTCTGATGTTCCTTCTTGCTGATGTGTTTGTCCCATCTGCCTTCCCTGCACCGGAATTGCTGGAAGAAGAACCGACCGTACAACGCGTCGTTTCGACAATCAATCCTTCTCTCGACACATACATCGACTCGGACTATCCAAACGATGACTATGCAAGTGAGGACACCGGACTTCTGGGTGCATCAGGAACAAGTGAGGCGCGACTCCTGATCTCGTTCCCGCTCAGTTACGCTTCGACCGATACCATCCACTCAGCACGTTTGGATCTTGTATGTTCAAACTCAGGGCCGACCAACGGACTTGCTGTTTACCCCGCTTCGACGAGTGTCACTTGGGATGAAAACGCTACATGGAGCTCTCGCGATGGGCTCTTGATGTGGGCCGAACCGGGTGCAGAGGATGGTTCTGACCGCTCGGATTGGGAGCCTCCGATCGTAACCTCTCCACTTGGTCCGTCCGGTGGCTCATCAAGCGTTCAACTGAACGTAACGGCACTGGCTCAGAGCGCTGTCGCATCAGGTGCCTCTGCATTTGAACTCCTGGTTTCTGCTCATGGTTCCCAATACGATTGTGCCATGAATGAAACTCTCAATGCGGCAGACCGCCCAAGCCTTCGAGTGGACTCTTCCACGACAACCGCTGGCTCTGGCGGCCAAATTTCTCCAAATTTTGTCGACGATGGTGCGCCTCTCATGTCGGGTGATTTCATCCTCTCTGCGGATCTAACGCCGAGCATGACATGGTCCGGATTCTCAGGAATTATGGCTGAAGTGCAACTTTCTCTCGACGATGGTTTCAAGAGCGAACAAGACAACTACAATTGGCTGTATAATTCAGATGTACATGCATCGAGTTTCACGTTTTCAGGAACCACAGGTTCCCTTGGCATTCCTTCCTCTGATGCTTTTGAAAATGGAACATACATGCACTACAGAATGCGAGCAATGGATTCAACCGGTACCCTAAGTTCTTGGACGAGTGGTCATTTCTTCTTGCCAAGTCATGATGTCACGCTCAACAACGACGGCACAGCTTCAATCACAGTCGATGTTGACGATCTTTCCACTGATTTTGTCTTCATCGAAGATGCCGTAGCCGATGAACACAGCAAGAATACAAATTATGGTTCTTCAGCAACACTGGAAGCCAAGCTATCTTCAAACAAGGAGTCGATACCCCATTTCAGGATATCATTCGATGCATTGGGAATGCATTCAAACGCCACAATCCTTGATGCTTCGTTGGATCTAACTCGTTCCACTTCGAGTGGTACAGCAACGTTGGCATTGCACGAAATGGACAACGATGGGTCTTGGATTGAGGGCGAACTGACGTGGTTACGAAAGAAAACCAATCAATGGTGGAAGAGCGGTGGAAGAGGATTACTCAGCACCGCCAGTGACTCAGGCGTCTTTGGTTCGCAAATTTCTGATGAATTTTCATTTGATTTGACCACTGTCTTACAACAACACGTCGATTCTGGAAACACGGGTGCAATCGATTTTGCACTAACCACGCGTTCCCAAAACGGTGCTTACGCCGCAAATAATGGTGTGGATTCGGTTACATTTCACTCTTCAGATGCAACCAACGACGATGATAAGCCACGCCTTTACATCAAATACGACTGGTCAACACCTGTCACGGTTGCGCCATCACTCACATCTCCGTTGGACGGAGATTCACTGTGGAACCAGACCGGACACAATTTCACCGGAAATACGACGCCAACACTCACATGGACAGCGTCCACCTCGTCCTCATATGACATGATTTTCGAATTATCGACCGATCCGTTGTTCCACAACCGTGTAGCGCTGATAGATACCCGAACCGACACTGACTTTGCTCCATCGGATGGAGAATTAAGTTTCACGGGCTCTGAGAGTCTTGAATCAGGTCACATGTACAACTGGCGAATGCTTCACGTCGATTCTGACGGTCGTCACGGAGAATGGTCGTATTCCTCGTTCCTCATCAGTGGTATGAATTCAACTTGGCTGGGTGGCGATCGATACGAATTCCGATTGAAGCAAGGGAATGCGAGTTCGGACGGCCTCCATCCTGCATGCGCAGATACCTACATTGATTCCGGCATGCCAAATTCAAACTACGGTACTGAAACGGAATTGCAAGTTTCCTACAACACAATCCCCTCTGAAACCACGGTATTGTTTGGATGTGACCTTTCAGCAACCTTCCTACCGACAGGCTACGCTGTTGAATCAGCGAATCTTGAGTTCTATCTCAGCGACTTCCCCTTCGGTACCCCTGTTGTGGGCGCTTGGGAAAACACACAACACGATTGGACGGAAGAAGGAGCAACATGGGCAACCTATGACGGAACAAACACATGGAACAGTGTTGGTGCAAAAGGAACCGAGCGTTCCTCACTTCTTGACACGGTTACAATCGGCTCTGGATTTACATCCAGTTCCTCTGTAAATTGGAACGTTACTTTGGCGGTTCAGAATGCGATGCGGGACAACCATTCTGCAGACTTCATTCTTGGAATCGTTGGTGCAGGAAGTGGACAGATTCGTGACGTTCTCTTCCATCCTGGTACTGCTGCAGAGGCGAAACGCCCTGAGTTGTCATTTGTATATGTCCCAGGTTCAAATGCAATCCCAACCGAACCTGTACCCATCACTCCGTTCAACGGAACATGGAGTATAGCACCCGGAATCAATCCTGAGCCAGTTCACCGTCCGACGATGAACTGGACCCATTCATCGTCTGTGGGTATCAGCGGCTATGCTGTTCAAATGGATACATCGAACTCGTTTGACAGCAACGACATGATGATTGAGACATCATGGTCCAATTCTGGGTTTAACCTGGCGAACAATTCGTTTACGCCAACCAATGATTTGGATGATGGGAAGACATGGTATTGGCGTGTTCGAGCTATATCCTCAACAAACCAACTCGGCAATTGGTCAGAAACCTTCCATTTCAAACTCCCTTCATTGGTTACCTGGAACCTCTCGTCCACCAGTGCGGCAGTTGAGATACGCCACCATGAGGCCATGCCAGACCTCCAACTTCCTCACTTCATCGACACATGGGTTGCTGAAAGCGGGGTCGAAGGTCAGCAAAATCATTCCAGCTCCACGACACTCAAGGTTGGTGCATTGGGAAGCGGTTATCATACGAGTGCACTGATCAAGATTCCTCTGAATCAAGTACCAAATCCGAGCACCGCACGTGTCACCAATGCCGAATTGTCGATGTGGGCACAAGCGGGATCGGACACGAACGTTCAGATCGCAGTCCGCCCGGTCTTGCAAACATGGACAACAGGACTCAACAATTCGACTTACGACGGTACCAACAGTTGGTCTGCTGACGGTGGACGAGCCATCGGTTCCGACGTTGGCTCATTGAGTGATCTTAGCGAATCTGCATCAGCCGACTGGATGGATTGGGATGTAACGGAGTTGGTGCAGGCTGCCCTCGCCAACGGCGACTCTTATCTTTCTGTGGCATTGATGACGAGCGACTCATCCGATGACCTCATCACCTTCACCAGTAGCGAAGGTTTGTCGACGCAACGACCTTGGTTGAATCTCACATGGACAGACGGGACCGCAACGATTCCAAGCGTTGCAGCAAGCAATGCTTTCCCTGCGGATGGTTCAATCGAGTGGAATTTGACTGGGCACGTTCCTGAACCCTCGACTCGACCTACCATGTCTTGGACGCACTCCAATGCAGCCAACATCGATGATTGGAAGGTCTTCATCCAAAACGACCCAACGGATATCATGGAAGGATTCTCGATTTACGACTCTCGAGCCGAACCAGCCTTGTTCGATTTGCAAACCCTTTCCTTCCAACCATCGAGTGACCTTGCAACCAACCAAAGCATTCGTTGGTTTGTTCAACCCGTGAACGATGAGATGCTCGGTCCACGTTCAGCCAGCTCTGTGTTCCATATCCCACATGACGTTGGAAACGCAATCAACAGTACATGGGGTTACATCAACGTCTCCGAAGGAGGGTTCCTGCCAAATCTTAACGACCCGTCAGGATTCCTCACAGATACAACACTCGATTCTGCAGCAGCAAATGCAAATCTCTACAATTCCGACACCTTTAGCGTCGGTCGATCAGGATACAATTCTGGAACATCCCAACGCTCATCCACCATCGTGTCGGTTGATTTGACAAAGTTACCGATTAACGGAACCTACGAAATCGTGAGTGCCTACTTCACGTTGAGTACGAAGTCGACCAGTTTCGGCGAAGTGTGGTGGAGCGGGTCTGTACTCAACACCGCCTTTGATGGTGATGCGAACTGGAACAATGCGACCAATTCAACGCAGTGGAATTCACCTGGTGCATATCATTCATCCGACACGGATATCCCACAGGGCGGAGCCAGCTTGATCGACTCATCGAATGAAACACACCGCGGAGAAATTACACAAATGCTTCAACGAGCAGTTGCGAACGGTATGACAACGCTTGATTTCCTTATTCAAGCCGAAGAAAACAACAGCAATGTCGACGGCCGTATTGACTTCTATTCAAGCAACGAGGCAAGCGCAGCACTACGTCCTTCTCTGAACATCACGTACCGGATGACCAATCCATACGTTGATCCTAGCCCAACTGGACTTCTGCCAGTTGATGCAACAACCGTTTGGAACTACTCTTCTCCAAGACCATCTGGTGCCGACCATGTGAACCTGTCATGGACGCCCCCATCAAACAATGAAACTGGGTTTTACATCTGCTTCGCTTCAGATGCTCGGATGATTTACGACCTCAATTGCGCAGCTGTGGACACATCTTATGCATTCACCGATGGAAATATCACTTGGGATCCAACAAACTCTACATTCACTGTTGCAAACATTACATCAGCAGACAATTGGATTTACTGGCGTTTGTTCTCTGTCCAAGAAATTGTTTCAGACCAATTCTACCGATTTGGTGAGTGGTCACAAGTCAACACCTACCGAGTTCCAGCCGATCAAGGCTATGACGATGGTGCAGGTAATCACCCCGTCACCCTGTCGAGTGGTTCCATCTTCAGCAATACAGGATTGCTACCAGGTGCTCCAGATACGTATACGGTTTCTTCCGCATTAAACACGAATTATGGTGGTAGTACAACGCTCAAACTCGGTGCGAGTTCATCTGGAGACCATGAGGTTTTCATTGAGTTTGATCTCTCTCAAATGCCATGGCCCAGTGCAATGACTCCGACCTCGACAATGCTCCAATTGTACCGCACCCAGGTCGCCGGCGTTTCACCACTAACGGTCAGTGCGCATGCATGTTCGACCTTTACTGAATCCGGCGTTACTGCGCTTCAACCGCCGACCTGCAGCACGACTGAAATTACACGCTCAACACTCCCAGTGACTCCTCCGTCTGGATGGCTTGAATGGGACATTACATCGCTTGCACAATCGAATATTGCAAACGGCAATCAAACGATGACCATCCAACTCAAGATGGTTGGTTCAGGAAACAGTCTCCACACGTTTGCCTCTGGTGAATATGCAACGGAGTCCTTGCGTCCAACACTCCGAGTCGACTACGTGGATAACGTTGCGGGAGTTGTACCCCCTGCTCAACCTGTACTCCTCTCTCCACTCGACGGTGCAGTTTTGTACGATACGACGAACAATCTGTTGGAGTCACTCGATAAGCCAGTTCTGAATTGGAACACAGTTGCTGGAGCGACGGGATACATCGTTACAATCCGTAACGAATCCGGCCAATACACCTTCAAGTCAGCGACCTCAAGTCAGATAACTGGTACAAGTTTCACATTCGCAGACACGATTGATCCAGGCTCCACCTTTGAGTGGTGGGTTCAAGCGGTCAACGGATCTATTCCTGGTCCCTCGTCATCTCGATGGATTGTTGGAATCGGCGACCCCCAAACGCAAGACAACAACGACCATACGTGGACGTACGAATTCCAAACTGGCAATGAAATCGAGGAGCTTGCTCACACCAACGTCCAAGATGTGTCCATTTACAGCGGACTTACTGAGACAAACCTTGAGGGAGACATGAACATAATCGGTGTTGATGCTTCACAAAACGAACATCGTATGTTGCTGAGCGCTGATTTCGGGCAGATTCCACTCAACCCAAGCATGAACGTTCACTCTGTCAGTTTGGCCATGCATCTTGAAGATTTTAACTTCGGAGCAGGTGCTACAGGAATGACCTTCACAGTGCACAGAGTCATCACCACGGGCTGGTCGGAAACCACTGCGACATGGAATGGAACCGGAGCCGCTTTGTGGGCTGCTCCTGGTATGCAGGCGGGTGTCGATTATGATTCAACACCAATCGACGTATTCTTCATGAGCAATCTTCAAGCGGTCGATACGACAATCAATTTCAATTTAGGTCACCGAATGATGTACATTGACGGTGTCCACAGTTGGGTCATTATTGGAACGCCCTCCCAAGGATGGATGGAGGTCGAGTTCGCTGACAACAGTGAGGAGACCTTGTCCAAGCGTCCACTGCTGTTGATGAATTACACCGACATTGATTCCGTCACCATATCACCAATAGCGACCTCTACCGACGCAGATTCGGCGGTACAATTCAGCGCTTCGACCTATGATTACAATTCACTTGTTGCGAGTGTGCCTGTCGTTTGGTCTGCAAGCAGCGGCAGCATCGACTCGACCGGATTGTTCACGCCGACAACTGTGGGCACGCATACCGTGACTGCCTGTTTCGGTGTCATCTGCGAAGACGAGAGTGTGACTGTAACACCGGGCGTTGCGGTTGATTTGGTCGTTACACCCCTCACTGCAACAATTACTGCGGATGAAACCCTTGAACTGTCCGCAGACGTGGTTGATCAACATGGAAATGCCGTGCCAGGAGAGAGCATCACCTTTACTCCAAGCAATGGTACCATGGGTGGAACGTTCGGAGACATCTTCCAACCGTATGCGGTTGGTGGACAAACCGTGACCGTCACGTGGGGAACCACCTCAACGGTCGTCAACATTCTCGTTGAGTTGGGTGCTCCAGCCGACATTGAACTAACCGGATGCAGCGGTGTTGTTCCTGCTGGAACAGAGTGTGAAATTACGACAACGTTGTACGACCAATACAGAAACATCATCCCTCTCACTGAAGCAGGTGCTCTTTCTTACAGTGTCAACGATGGGCTTTACAGCGAAGCGACGAGCATGTACTTTGCTGATACAGTCGGTATGTGGCAACTCTCTCTTACCTCAGCGATTGGTCTCTCGGATTCAATTCCGATTCAAACAGGTCATGGGCAAATGGCGTCACTTGAAATCGTTCCATCCGCATGGGACATCACAGCTGATGATGTTGTTTTCCTCAACACGACACGCATTGACGTTCAAGGAAATCGACTCCCCGTCGTGCTACCGCTTGCCAACTGGACGTCAATTTCGGATGGAGCATTGAACATCACACTCGATCACCCTGTTCAATGGATTCCAAGTGGCTTGGGTGGACGCGTTATTTCCGCACAATACGAGACCATTTTCGAGTCCATCACAATCAACGTTACAAAGGGTATCATGGTCGACATGGTGTTGATTGTTGATTCCGAGGATGCTGACGGTGCAACATACAGTATGACAGCTGATGAGACCTTCGTGGTCAAAGCCAAGGCAAGCGACGGAAAAGGAAATCGCTGGACAATTGATGTAAATTGGACCGTTGCTCATCCCGATTGGAGCGAACAATCCGTCCTCTTGTACACACTCTCTGATGAAACAGAATTCATGCCTATTCTTGCTTCAACGACGGCCTATGTCGTGCGTGCTGAGTACACGTTCGACGGTCAATTGTTTAGTGAAATTGTCAACGTTGAAGTTTCCGAGGGCATCATTCAGGTGTTTACGATGAACACAATCGCTTCAAACGGTGATACAGGAACGGTCTACAACATCAGTGCAGATGATTCAATTGACTTCTCTGTTTCATTAAGCGACGGAGATTTGAACCCACTGGACGTGAATGTACTGACATGGATGTTTGAGGACACGGACGCCGGCGTTGTGACCGACATAACAAGCACATTTGTTGCAGACGGTTACCAATGGGAGGCAACCACGGTCGGAAACTATCGGGTTTGGGCCTACATTGAAAACGCAGATGGGTTCAATTACACCCGCTCGATTGACATCTCAGTCTATCATGGAGTGGCTGTATCACTTGATCACGAATTGAATACCTTTGACGAGGATGCAGGTGAATCGATTGATATTAGCATCACAGGCACAGACAGCGATGGAAACACCTTCCCGCAAGATGTTGAGTGGATAGAGGACGGTTCCCTATCCGATCGAGTCATCCCGGGTTCCGTCACTGGTTCCTACGCATACCAAGCTTCTGCTGCTGGAGACCACATCATGGAATACTCTACACCCGGTGCAAGCAACACGTTCGAATTGAAGATTTCACCGCAAATGATTGTTGACTTCATTGAAGTTGAGTTGTCAGCAGTCAAGGTTGATCAACAAGCATCCATCGACATAACCGTTCAAGCCTTTGACCGATTTGCAAACCCTATCCCTGTTCCGAGCAGTGCGCGAGTTGATGCAACTGGACGCGGAACGGTTGAGAACACTGGCCAAGGGACTTACAAGGTCACAACTCTGGAAAGCGGCCCTCAAACAATCACCGTTTCAGCTGGGCAAGTAAGTGAAAATTACGAGATTGAGGTCACCGGCACATTCGGCGGATTCTTCGCTGCAGGCGGTACCTTGTACTACATTGGAGCGGTCCTCATCGGTCTAATTGTCGCAGTAGTTCTTGTCCTTCTTGTCATGGCCATGCGTTCAGGCAGAGACGACGATGATTGGGACGATGAATACGATGACGAAGACGATGAGCCACGTGCTGCTCGCGGCCCAACAGGCCGAGCACCGGGTCCGAGTGGTCCAGCACCCGGAACAGGTCCTACTGGTTCTCCTCCTGCGGAAGAGGAAGAACAAGAAGACACGAGTTGGATCGTCGACCAACGCATGGACGATGATGGGACTGAGTGGGCTCAGAGTGGAGACGGAACATGGTACTACCGTGAATCAGGACAAAGCGATTGGACCCAATGGCAGGATTAGGTGAGAGAATGAGCAAGCAACATTCCGCAGTATTACTCTGCAGTTTGTTGCTCGCTTCTCTTTTCACGTCCATTCCGGCAACGGCCGCTGGTCCACCTGCGCAAATCGTTATCTCAACGCCATCAACCACAATTTCATCCGACGGCGTCTTGCAGATGGAAGCAACACTTTACGACGCTTTGAACAACGTTGCTGATGGGGAGATTACATGGTCTGCAAGCAATGGAACCATTGAGCAAAGCGGGCTCTTTTTTCCTTGGTCAGCAGGTCAAGTTACCGTTCGTGCTGACCATGGAGGTTTCAATGACACCGTCGTTGTAACCGTTGTCGCAGGTTTTGGTCAATCCATTGAAATCAATACGACTGAACAGCCGCGTGCCAAATTTCCGTTCACGTTGCAGGCGAACCTCATTGATTCACACGACAATCCGCGACCAGGTAATGATGTCGTGTGGACAGTTGATGGCACCTACATTGGACAGGGAGAACCTGCATGGACGCCCCCATCACTCGGCTTGTACGAGGTTGTTGCTCGATACGACCAATTAGAAAAACAAGTGATCATGGAAGCGATAGCAGGTGATCCCTACGAATTTGTCTTCCCTGAGAATTTGATATTACGAAGTGGTGAAGGATTGCAACTCTACCCTGACCTCATTGATTCTTATGGGCAAAAGATGAACAACACGCTTGCTGGAAACAAGGTATGGGATGTTGAAAATGGAACCATTACGCCTGTAGGCTATTACTATGCATCAGCCCCAGGAATCTGGAATCTATCGGTCAGGGCCGGAGCGATTTGGGGTAACAGTACAATACAAGTTGTTCCTGCTGATGCCTCGATTGTTGAAGTACAAATTACACCCCATGCGGATGTTTACGTTTCAGGAGAAGTCTATCGGCTGGATGCTATTCGCACAGATTCACAAGGCTATTCCTCAGCGGTTCCAATTCCAATTGCCAATTGGTCGGTTAACAACGGTATTCTCTCACAAGTTGGTAACGAGGTTCACTGGACGCCAGGACAAGCAGGCGAGTTTTCTTTGCATGTCGTTGATTCCGATGTGCCTGCTTCGATAAACGTCGAGGTAATGCATGGTTCAGCGGATGTTACCCGACTCGTCCCAAGCCAATCCTCTGTATCTGCTGGAGTGCAAATGGCTCTGGTCCATCAAGCGATGGATTCGTTTGGAAATGTTTGGCAAATAGAAGCCAACATTACACAAACAGATGGCGTTTTCGCAAGTGTTGACATCTTCGCATCTTACGTTTCTGTCATGCCGAAACAAATTGAATCGCTTGGGTTCAGCGCTAACTACCTGGACCCATCAACAGGTGTGCTTCACCAATCGCAATGGACCGATGAAATTTCGCCAGGGCGTTTAGCCTTCATCGAGTTACCGGAATCTGGGACGGAAGTTGCTGCAGATTCGTACCTCGAATTCAATCCACTTTTCATGGATGCATATCAAAACATCATTCCCTACGTGGCTGTCAATTGGACCATTGCTGGTCAAGATCGTACCCTCGAAATTCGCATGGCCGATGGTAAATGGTTCCCAACAGAAACCGGTGAACACGAAATCCGTGCAAACGCTGATGGTGTTTTTGCAGCCGTACGAATAAACGTCGTTCCTGGTACAGGAACCTCACTAATGACAGACGCCGATGAAGGTTTGACCATCGAAGCCGGTGTTCCATCCGATCTCTTTGTTGAATTGGTTGATGTTCACGGAAACACAGCCCCTGCAGAGAGTGTGGAATTAATATCCGGAGATTTCGTTCTTTTCGATGCTTCCTCAAGCGGGCGCGGATTCTGGCAACTCACCGGTATCACAAGCGGAACTTACGACCTTGAACTGGCTCAAGGAGATGCGAAACACACGCTGCCACTAACCATCGTTCCAGGCCAAGCTGTGCGAGTCATTACGGGCATGGCGAATGAGACGAGAAGTCAAGGAGAAGTCACCTTAATCACCGTGCATGCTGAGGACTCGCAAGGAAATCGGGTTGAAGTAAATCCCGAACGAACCAGCCTATCCTGCACGTCTGGAAAGGCGACGCACGTTAAGTCCGATACGTGGGAAGTTGAACTTGAGGAGGCGGGCTCGGACCGATCCTGTACTGTTACATGGAACGGGTTGATTTCTCAACAATTTTTTGACGTTGAATCCGTACTCCTTAGTGGAGCGCTCGGTTCGACCAACACTGCAGTTTCAATCATCATTGGTTTGCTGTTGATGATCTTCATAGTTCTGGTCGTCCTCATACGTCGAGGCAACCAAAAAGGGAATGAAGGCGATTGGGATGAAGAGGAATTCTACGACGTGTCAGAAGATGTTGAGGAGCAACTCACAGACGCTCCTGATATCGTTGCTGAAGAACCACCTTCAACAACTGTTCAGCCTCTGCCGAGCCAAACATACACCGAGCCTGAACTTGCTTCGGATCTACGCCAACAATTGGCAACCAAGGCTGGTCAAGTTGGCGTGATGCAAGCGGCCCCAGGAACGAACCAAGGTGAGACTGGCTGGTACGTTGATGCAAGCACGGAATTGCAGTACTGGAATGTTGGTAGCGATGGTTCTTGGACCCGGGCTCAATGATGGTCAGTGATGCTATGGGCGTTGAAGAACATCGTAACTGGTCCGATGTTGATTATACCAAGCTCCTGAATGGACAAGCCTTCCCACCGAATTTTATGTGGGGCGTTGCAACTGCATCGCATCAGATCGAGGGCGGTAACACAAATAATTGGACTCGGTTTGAACCTACTTCGAAAAGCGGGCAATCCAGTGGTATCGCCTGCGACCATTGGAACCGAAATGAACAAGATCTTGAACTCATTCAAAACCTGAATGTTACGCATTACCGATTTTCTTTGGAATGGAGTCGGATTGAACCAACAATGGGTGAATGGGATGAGGATGCGATTGCTTGGTACAGTGATCTCGTCGATCGTCTCCTTGAGCGTGGAATTCAACCGATGGTGACACTGCATCATTTCACGAATCCACTCTGGTGGGAAGATTTGGGTGCCTTTGAAAAGGAATCCAACATTATTTATTGGATTCGATTCTCTTCGAGAATGTTTGAAGCTTTGAGTGATCGCGTAGAATGGTGGTGTACAATAAACGAACCAGCGGTGTACGCCTCGATGGGATACATCCTCGGAGAATTTCCACCTGGGGAGCGATCGTTCAAGAAAACACGTCGAGTTTCTCTTAATTTGATGCGGGCTCATGCCCGCTGCTACCGTACACTGAAATCCATGGCCAACGGTTCGATGACGAAGATTGGGCTTGTCAAAAACATCAACATCTTCGACCCGTATAGGCGTTGGAATCCCTTGCACCGATTCCAAGCAAATCTTCTGGATGGAATGTTCAATCGTTGCTGGATAAATGGGCTGAAAACCGGTCGGTTTAAACCGCCCTCAGCACTTCGTAGCGTTTCGATTGAAGGATTAAAGGGAAGCAGTGACTTCATTGGTGTAAATTACTACACGCACCTCCTTGCTACGCCGTTCATGCCAACAAAGGTAGAGATCGACCCACTGATTCGTCCGTGGGAAGAACGTACTGATTTTCGATATCCAATGTATGCAGAAGGATTGAAGCGCGCCTTTGAGATGGTTGCTTCACTCAATCTCCCGATGATTGTCACCGAGAACGGTGTTGCAGATGACGACGATGATATGCGTCCTGAACACGTGCGCAGACATTTACAGATAACATCAGAGGCAATTGCTGATGGCCACGATATTCTTGGATTCTATCACTGGAGCCTTATGGACAATTTCGAGTGGGCAGAAGGCTATGAGCAGTGTTTTGGTCTGTACCATGTTGATTTTGAAACTCAAAAACGCACCCTTCGCGAAAGTGGGGCATTGTACGCTTCCATTGCAAAATCGCACCGTATGCCGCAAGTGGTCATTCTTGCTGGAGGTTTAGGAACTAGACTTGGTGAGAAAACCCAACATCAACCTAAATCCCTCATTGAGGTCGGCGGGACACCAATCTTGTCTCATATTCTTGATTGGGTCAAATCTCAAGGATGCAATCGTGCACTTGTCCTGACTGGCCACCATGGGGAACAATTTGCAGGATTCGTCCATCCCGGAATCGAGCTGACGTTTGTCCAGGAACCTGAGCAATTGGGGACTGGCGGAGCATTATGGAATGCGAGAGAATACCTTGAGGATGAATTCATGTTGCTTTGGGGCGATGATTACCACCCAATCGATTATTCCTCGCTCGTCAAACATCACAGAGAGAAATCATCACCGCTGACGATGACCGTCACCACAGAGCATGAATGCATGAACCTTCATCATGAGAGTGGTCGACTGATTCAGTATTCGAAGCAACAAGAACCGCCACCGACGTTTAACGGATACGAGGCAGGAACATCCATTGTGAGCAAATCCGTTGTCCTTAAGCATGGCAAGGATGGGCCGTGGTCCTGGGAGAACACGATTTATTCGGCAATGGCAAATGAGATTCATGTTTACTTGGATTCAACAAAATTCTGGGACATGGGTACACCAGAGCGTCTTGAAAAATTAGAACAATTCTTCAATGAATCCAGCCTTTGAAGGAACGAGAAGTGGATGCTGCGGCAGGACGCCATCATTCTCAACAAGTACCAGAATCATTCCACCAAAACCACCCCCCATCATTCGAGCACCTAAGACGCCTTGCTTGGATTGGAGCGATTTTACAATCGAATCAACCTCAGGCGTACTTACACCGATCATCCTTAGTGATTCATGCGTCTTATTCAACAATTCACCAAGTTGTTCGTTTGTAGAATTGAGTGCTTGATGGACTCGAGCATTCTCTTCGCTCACGTGCAATTTTTTCTTCATTTCACTCGTCGTCTGCCTGTAATCCTCTGAGTTGAGGCTTCGTTGAATTCCCGAATCGACAAGCTTGAATTTCCATGTGTTTGGGTAGGGGATGGTTGATGTTTCCAGATTGGTAAAATCGATGAGCGTACAGCACTCTTCCACAGAATGCATCATCGTCATTTGGTCGAGTAAACCACAGGGTGTTCCAAGAACAACGTGCTCAAGTCGCTGTGCCTCTTTGCATGCATCTTGCCTGTCCAACGAATCACCATGAACGCACAACACGATACCTAAGCACAACGCTGCGGAGGACGACATACCTTTGCCGATGGGGATGTTGCGTGAAACGTGCAGTCGTGCGGGAGGTCCACCTGCCTCGCTCCACAACGCAACGACGGTTTCCTCGCCAAACACGCCAGATTCAATGAATTCAGCCTCGAGGATCAGCCGATGTTGAGATGCAAAGGCTAAGGAGCAACCTCCTGCGTAATCTGTATGCTCTCCAAGAATGTTGATCCGACCAGGGATGGACGCACGGCGAATCATTCCGGCACATCCTCACGAATGTCCAAATCAAACCAGACCGGGTAATGGTCGGAAATTTCGGAACTACTCATGTTTCGGTCAACGCCCCATTTACCAAAAAAGCGGCCATCAACGTTGCTTGTCAATACGATTCGATCATATTCACAGTGCGTATTTTCTGAATATGTTGTGTCTGCTGAATCCGGTACAACCCAGAGATATTCAGGGCTCCTAATATCAAGTTGATTCAAATCGTACGTCGAAGCATAGCCGCAATCTGCATTGAAATCTCCCAGCAAAATGATGTCCGATTCTGTAGAATTTGTTTTGTAGGTCTCGACAACATTGTGGAGAGACGCAGTTTCGTTGACGGCTTGGGCTGGTTTTGTATGGACCGTGATAAGGGTAATATTCTCGATGTTCGTTCCGTTCTTGGACAATAGATTGAACGATGCGATGAAGGGCTCACGTTGGAATTCATCAAGTTCTGAATCGTTGTGCAACCATGATTCTTCAAACGTAAACCGTGAGGTGCGATAGTAGAACGCATACTGCTCCTGACCACCTTCATCGTCCTCTTGCTGCCCAGATCGCTCGCTAAGGACCATAGCGTATGTCTCGTTCGTTTCAGCATTAATTGCATCCAAAAAATCGTAAGGAACGGTCTGATCCATGTCTTTAATTTCTTGAACGACAACCATATCATAACGTAATGTGATGTTCACAAGCTCGGATACAACATCCGTTTTCCCCATTTTTGTTTCACCGAAGATTTTGATGTTGAACGTTGCAATTCGAGCAACATCTTCACGATTCCGGGATTCGGACCGCGCTTCCGCATCCTCCGCCTCATCGGAGTCGACATCGACATAGATTGTCTTCCAGAGAGGACTTTCGTCTTGATGGACTAGGAGTTGAATGGTCATCGGAAAGAGAATCAACAAAGCAACGAGCATAACTCCTTGCAAAGCGTTATCGTGCCGTGCCATGGGTTTGCATTGACTCCCCTGTTATGAATCATCAAGGTTCATTCAAGTTCAAGGATAGGTTCTTGACGCGAATCCATTTGGTTACGACATGGCTGAAGAGGTCTCTGCTGAAAAGGCGAAAGAAATAGTCGAGATGTTGACCGGAGGCGGCTCAATCGATTCCATAAACACCTCCTTGGCGTTAGGGATTTTACCGTTGGTTGAATCGATTGGCGACCATGATCTTGTTGAGCGTCTTGTAGAGCATGCGCAAAAGGTTGCAGCAGATGAGATTGAGAAAGGTTGGTCTCGATTTGAATATCTCAAGCGCAATGCAGGATCCATCGATGATATTGCAGAACTCGCTTTCCATGCAGAATCTCTGGAGAAGGGTGAGCCGCTCGCAGCAGCAGTCCTGCATCACCACGCACTGATGCTTCTTTCCATCGAAGACACAGAATCAGCCCAGACATCAGTCCGACGTTCATTGACGTTGAGAGAATCCATCGGAGACAAGGAAGGTACCATTTATGGTCTGGCCGTCCTTTCTCGTTGTGCTCGCATGAATCAGGATTGGGATTCTGCCATTGTTCATGATACGCGTCGCCTTGAGATGGCGATGGCTATGCAGAACGACGTTCTTCACATGGAGGCGCTTGCAGACGTCGGACACGCTCAGGCAAGTCTAGGAGAACTTGCTACAGCATCAGAGATGTACCACGAAAGTCTGGATTTTGCGAAGCGTCTTGAACATCCTGCAGGCGTTCTTGTGGCCAGTTGGGGGCTTGCAGACCTTGCTGAAATCGAAACCCGCTATGACGATGCACTTCTCGTTCTGTCGGATGCAATGCATCTTTTCATGCAGTTAGGAATCCCTGCACCGGATTTACTGAAAAAACGACTACACGCTTTAACCTCTCTCGATGGAGAGGTCAAGTAACCAACGAACGGGTTATGTTCTTTGACGTATTGGGAAAAAAGAGGCGAGTGTATGGAACACGACATTTTCTTTTCCATCAGTCAAACGCCCGACGCCGATGGGCATATCCCCAATGAGTTAACGATGATGAAGAATTATTTCCAGCAATTGGAATGCGCAGATGGTTTAGGCTTTGGAGTGGGTTGGATTGCACAAGCCCATCTTTCCACAGAGACACAAAAATCCAACAGCAAACCGGTTGTACCACACTGGCAAGGAGAAGTTGGCCTTTGCACAGATTTTCCACAACTCGCAATGGAATCTTTCCGCAGAACAAAGAACATTGAAATCGGTAGTGCTGTTGTCTCAATCCTCGCATCTGGAGGACCAATCGCACAAGCGGAGCGAATAGCCAACACATTGCAACTTCTTGCGGTGAGCGATGATCCTCGGCGTCTTCACGTAGGTTTTTCAGCGGGTCGTTTTGAATTCATGGCACGCCCCTATGGCATTGTCCCACGTACGCCTGTTGAAGAGGCAGCATGGCCTGCACTGCGAGGTCAGATTTTTCTCGAAGCTAGTGAAATCTTCCTACGATTGTTGCGAGGAGATGTGGTTTCATCGGATTCGGTTCGCTCAACCACCTTAACTCGTGAGAATTTCAGAAGCGATGAGGATTGGCAACGGGTGCAAGAGGCGAACGGATCCTTGGATGATGCGATCAATGTTGAGCGACGGTACACGTTTGAGGACATCCGTATCGTTCCAAACACCTTTGATCGAAATCAGTTGGTTCTCGTTGCGGGAACACACGATCCGAATGCTCAAATATTTGTCAACTCCTTCTTACCTGTACGTGTGTTTAATCTTTCAATCACGCAACCCGAGGTTATCGAAGCAACGCATGAACGAATGCGCGCTTGTTTCCACACCGATGGTGGTTCATGGAAGCGGTCGGACATGCCCCGGACCAGTTTCGTGTTCGTGAACGATGAATCAGGCCTTTCGTCAGAGGAACAACGCGAAGCTGCTCACAAAGAAGCAGAAAAAGCGCTTGGTGCATATTGGAGTGCACTTGAGGGGACCATCGATCCAAACAAGGTGCAGAATGCTGCACAGAATGCACTCATTGGCAACGTTGAGGACGTTGCTCAACAACTCGTAAAACGTTTCCATCCGGACGATCGGGTCATGGCTTGGTTCGACTTCTTCAATCACGACAGCGACCGTGTATGTCGAAACATGCGTGCATACATGGAAAAAGTCGCTCCACGTGTTGAAGAACTTCTCAGAGGTGCTTGAAAATGCGAATCAATCACCACAAGCACTCCGCAGTAAAACCCGGTCGGCCTGGAAGCGAATTGTTCCCCGATTCACCACTGGGTGAGCAGGTTCAAGGCATCCCAACAGGCCGTGACGTGGCTTGGGAGCCACTTGTGGACTATCGACGGAACGGCGTTTCAGAAACGACCATTCACGGTGCAGTTGCTTGGGCGCATGGGGATGAAGTCATCCACTCATTTGGAGGAAATGTTCTGTGCTATGGTCGCTCGATGATGAAGCCATTTATGCTCAAAGCGTTCGTTGAAGAGCTATCTGACCTTTCGTGGGAACAAAAAGCGATTTCTGTTGCGAGCCACAACGGCGATACTGAGCACGTTTCTGCAGCGCAATCGCTCATTTCCGAGTCTGAGTGGCCACTGATGTTGACTCCACTTGACGTTCCATTGATTCAATTCGGTCGACAGGTTCGTCGTCCTCGTAGATGGTATCATACATGCACAGGAGAACATGCTGCGATTCTGCGTGGCTGCAGGGAGAAAGGCTGGAATCGAGCAGGGTATACGTTACCAAGTCATCAAGTGTTTGAGGCATACATGACGCAAATTCGACGATTTATCGGTGAGGATTGGACTCCACAGAGAATCGCAAAAGACGGATGTGGCTTACCAACTGTTTCCAACACAGTCGCCGAACTTGCACAAATATATGCAGGACTTGTTCGAGACAAGGATGAGGATTGGATTTGGGAAGCAATGGTGCGTCATCCCGATCTTGTTGGTGGATTCAATCGCTTGGATTCGACCATTCTCAAAGCCGGCGAAGGGGCGGTCATTGCTAAGGAAGGTGCTGATGGTCTGCTCGGTTTAGCGATTGAACATCCCGATTACCCAAAGGGCCTTGGAATCGTTATCAAAATCGCTCATGGTTGGAATGCACAAGCAACGTGGTATGTTGCTCGTGCAATTCTTGGAGTCTTGGGCATTGATCTAAGAAATCCCTACCCTCTGCATCGACAAAAAGCATTTATTGTCCCTGGCATTGTTCCCGAGCGTTACATCAAGGAACTCGAAACCATTCCGACGTGGGATGAATGGGATCCCGATCAAGACCGATGGATGTACGATGCGGAGATGAATCCATGAACGCTCTGAACTTCATAAACGGCGTATTTGTTGATGCTATCGATGGAGAAACACTGACAAATCTCAATCCTGCTACAGGCCAAACCATCGGGACGATTGCGAGGTCAAAGGATTCAGACGTCGAAGAAGCAGTAAAAGCCGCCGCCAGTGCACAAGAAGCATGGTCCTCATTGGATATGCTTGCGCGTGCAATGTGGCTTGATCGTCTTGCAGATGGGCTTGAGGCACGGAAAGAAGAACTCGCCCATCGTGAGTCACGAGATACCGGTAAACCACTCGCATTGGCTCGACGAGTGGATGCACAACGTTCAATCGACAATTTCAGATTCTTTGCTGATTTTGCTCGAACCCAAGAACCTGAGGTGTTTGAAATGCGTGATGCAACCAACTTTGTGCATCGAAACCCGGTTGGAACGGTTGGGTTGATTACTCCATGGAATCTTCCACTCTATTTGTTGAGTTGGAAGGTTGCGCCAGCGTTATTGATGGGGAACACAGTCGTTGCAAAACCCAGTGAACTAACACCGCTGACTGCGAATCTCATGTGCGAGGTGGCTTCAGAACTCGGTCTCCCAAAGGGTGTACTCAACGTTGTTCATGGCTATGGTCCAGAGGTTGGGCAAGCAATTCTGGATCATCCCTCCATTCGAGCTATCTCCTTTACAGGGGGTACTGCGACAGGACGACATGTTGCAGCTTCGGCTGCGCCAATGTTCAAGAAACTCTCACTTGAATTGGGGGGCAAAAATGCAACCATTATCCTCGATGATGCAGATCTTGATGTCGCTGTTAACGGAGCGCTACGAGCCGGATTTACAAACGGGGGACAGGTCTGTTTGTGCGGTTCTCGAATCCTCGTACATGC
>JAKUNY010000001.1:26749-39537 GCA_022451765.1 Candidatus Poseidoniaceae archaeon | reverse complement strand
GGACGCTTCCTACCGCTGTCCCTGTTTACGGGGGGAGTTTGTTAGGTTCGAGTTTAACGATCGGATGGTTGTCAGAACGCTTTCCGAATCAAATCGAATGGTTGGGTCTTCCCAGCCTTTTGTGCTGGGGCATCATTATCTGGTTAACGATGAGGGTCTTTGTGTTCCAGTTTTCGTCGCTTAAACCGCATGGGTCTCAAGAAGATCAAACGGTATAATGCTCAGTGCTTCTTCATGAGTTGCCTCCAAATCTACCGGACATGCAGCTCCCTCGTTGACAGCAGCGAGCCATGTTCGTGCACAAACGCACCACGAGTCTCCTGGTTTCAAACCTGGAAATGAAAAGTGTGGCGCAGGCGTCATGAGGTCATTCCCTTGGGATTTTGCGTATTCAAGGAATTCCTGTGTGACCACACAGCAGACGGTTTGATATCCTCGGTCATTCTCGTCTGTGTTTCAACAGCCATCTCGGTACCAACCGGTGAGGTGGTAGGAAGAGCAGGTTTTGAGTTCAGTGCCTAGAACGTTAATTGAGGGATGCATGGCTGACCGTGGAGGCACCCCCCTATCAATAATCGTGTGGAAGCATAAATTCCTCTCATAAATCATCGGTTTCAATGGTATAGGAGCGAGAGGTTCTTGATGGAGAAGCACAAGAGCCATTCAAATGCTACCCGATACTCTCCAAAATTTGCCCCGTGATGAACGGTATGCTTATGCCCGTTTACTTGCTTACATGGCTCGTGTTGACGAAGAAATAACCGTCGATGAACTTGCTATGTTCGAACAACAACTCGGTAAAGCCCTCCTTTCTCCAAATCAACGTGAAGTTTTGCGTCGATCTCTGAAAAGCCCACCAACGCTTGAAGAGTGTTTGGACGGACTGGGCCCAGAAGCTGGTCGACTTGCACTGCGTGACGCTGTTCTCATGGCTGCATCAGATGGCACTGTTGACGATGATGAACTCGAGGGGCTGAAGGAGATTGCTGACCACATCGGACTTGTTCCGGACGCTGTACACCAATTGATTGAGTGGACAAAGACAGGATATACTTGGATGCAGGATGGATACGACCTGCTGAATTCACTTCAAGGTTGAGGCCCTATGTTTTGCGACCGAGTCGCTGATTTGGATGCCGCAGAACGAGCGCGTTATGCTGACTTACTCGTCCTCATTGCTGCTGCTGATGGCGAACTGGTGCGTGAAGAAATTCAACTGCTTGAGTCCTTCATGGGAATAGCGATGGTCCACCCTGAGGCTCGGACCTCGATTCGACAGGGTTTATTCGATACAAATCGACTCTCAAATCTTTTGAAAAATGCTGACGTAGAAACGCTACGTTACGCCTTGAGAGATGGCGTTCTCCTCGCTGCTGCGGATGGAGATTACGACCGCAGAGAATTACGCATTCTCAAAAAAATTGCCTCTGCAGCCGACCTTGAAGAGAACGAACTGAAGGCAATTTTTGATTGGGTGAGTGAAGGTTGGGATTGGCACGCAAAGGGCATCAGATTGGCGAAGTTGTCCGCGGAAGATGGTTCACTCTCAGAATGAATCATTTCATGATTTCAACAGGCACATTCAAACCATGATTGAATACCCACTGTCTGGGGCGGACTATGCAGAACGGGGTTAGCGGTTGGTATGCAAGATTGGATCGATGCTTAGATAACAGACAAACACAAATCGAAATGTGGCTTGATGCATGGGAAAACTCCCTCCGAACCCATCAACCAATAGCAGCCCTCCTCCCTGAAGAATGGCCAACTCTTCCTGCAAATCTATTGACTGATCCAGGTCACGTTCTTGACCATCTGCTGGCGCGTCATGATGCAGAGTCCGATGGTCGTTCACCGCGTGGGGCGCATCCAACTCCTCCACGTCTCGCAGATTCCATTATCTCATCAGAAATGCTTGAGGCAACCATCCAACCAAAGGTCAAGAAACAGACCACAAACATGCATCTTGCTGACCTTCCTCCCGGCTTTCAGAAACACATAAACAAACTCAACTTCCCTCCAAGTGAAGATGAAATCACTCTTGACGAGGACGCTTTGGATGCTGTAAAACGCAACGAACGAACGAGCAGTGGAATACCACTCCCATTCTCAGACATGTCGTGCGGTGGGGGGATTTTCCACGCACGCATGCTACGCAAGCACAGTGAAATGTTTGAAGGACAAAGTCCCACGCTGCGGAAGGAAGATACTGAGCGTTTGTTCCGGGGATTTCAACTCGTTGATGTCGATGATTTGGTCGTTCAATCAACCCGTCGACGACTGCTGCTCGAAGCTATCAAGCTCAATCTCGTTGCTCTTTCAGGAGAGCAAGAAGGAAAGCTTGCGAGGGATATCGTCGAAAGAATTCTCGAAGAGAACATCGTATGCTCGGACACACTGCAGGAGGAATGGCCGTGGTCTCAGGCGCCGCGCCTTATCATCTCGAACCCTCCGTGGTTGCGGATTAAAGACCGTTTTCGAGGAATGGACGACGGCTCCCAGCGCCGCAAGGATTTGAGCGAAAAGCTTCGAAGCCTCTCAAACGAGGATGGTCCTCGGTTCTCAACCATGCGTGGAAACGTGAACCTCTATCGCCTGTTTATTGAGCGTGGAATGCAGGTTTTGTCAACCGATGGTAAAATGCGCATCGTTGCGCCTGACAGTCTCTTGCGAGAGCAATCCTCCCACCCTCTTCGAAAACTTCTCGTTGAAAAGCACTCATGGAATGAGGTCTGGGCGATTGAAGAGGCAAATCTCTTGTTCCCTGGGATGACACAAGGTGTTGCAATCCTAGGAATTTCATCAAAACCAAACGGAACAGAATCTCTCAACATCATTGGTCCCGTCACGCGATCCGACCTTCGAAGAGTTGGCTCTGGGCTCTCTTCTCGTGTTCCATCCTTTTTGCTCAAGCAAAACCAATGGGTTCAATGGGCAAGAAATACCTGGGCAGTTCCTCGAATGCCAAGAGATCAAATTGAACGGAAGAACATTCTCAAGATTCTTGATAGTATGTCGCAACTCCCACGTCTAGGGGATCAAGACCACTGGCTTGCTACGCAAGAACAAACCGTCAAGGTACGCGTCGGAGAAATTGACCAAACTGCACATTCAACCAATATCTCGAGTTGGGACAAAACGAAATCTTCGCGCCCGTTTATTCGCGGCGTGCACTTTACAGAGGACGAACTTGGGAACGTTTACATTCGGCATCCAGCATTCCGGAAGGACATTCCTTCTCGTGCAAATGAACGTCAACTGGCTATGTGGTCAGGGAAAAGCGATGTCCAATCGTACGGGCCCCGCCTCGCCTGCCAGGCCATTGTTAACGCACATCAAGAACGTCGTCTTCGATGGGCTGTTATCCCGAAGGGCTGCATCCTTGGCAACAGCGTGAACCACATCGAAATGAACCAACCGATTCTCAACAGGCTTACTGAAGCAAAAGGCGACTTGCAGCAGGCATTGGAGTGGATGTGCAAACAACTGAATCAACGAGATCTCGATGATTGGGCAAAAGCTTGGTCAGCAAACAACAACGTCAACAATTACGAATTGGAAATGCTCCCTCTTCAACTCGGGATTGAAACGAATGTTGAAGAGGCAGTCAACTGATTGAAGAATGCAACAACAGCCATACATTGCATGCGATAATTTATATCCAAACCCTCAGTAGTTTCAATCGGTATTTGTCAATTGGAGGATTTAAGGAATGGGAATTCATCCAAAAATTGGCATTACGGGCCTTCCTCGTAGTGGGAAATCAGCCGTAATGGAAAAAGTCCTCTCCATGCTGAAGGAAGAGCGTGAGCGAGAACTATCAGCCCGTAATCTAAGCGATACTGAAATTATAGGCGGAATTTGTACAGAACCAATCCTCGAAAACGGAGAACGTCTTGGCTACAAAGTCAGAGACCTGGTCACCGGAGATGAAGCTGAAATTGCTCACAAGAGCATTGATTCTCGATTACGGGTTCTAGGATATGGATTGAACACTGCAGAACTCGAAAGAATCGCTATCCCTGCAATCCAACATGCAGTCGATAATTGCGAAGTAATTGTGATCGACGAGATTGGCAAGTTTGCCGTGGAATCGGAAGCCTTCGTCAACAGCGTAAGAAACGCTTTGGAGGTTGATAAGCCAACACTTCTTACCCTCCATAAAAAAAGTCGCCATCCCTTGTTGCAAGACATCAGACGACGAGACGATGGTCGCATTCTTGAAGTGACGCCGGTAAATCGTGCTCTCCTTCCGTACAAGATTCACAAATTGATGCGCGAAACGTATTGATAACGTTGGTTTGATACCCTTCGGCATCCACGACGCAACAATGACCCCTGCAGAACGGGCACGAAAAATCCTCACAGGAACTGGGATGTGTCTCTTGTTTGTTTTCGCAGTAGGCCTTGGTTCAGATCGATACTCAACCTCTCCAGAAATCGGCTGGATTTTCCCTTTCTTTGGAATTCTACTCATTGGTCTTGGTGTCAGAAAAGGGAGTATTGGGCATCAATTTCCTGATGAGTCCGATGATGAGATGACTCGTCGAGTTCAAGACGATGTTGAACAAACAGAACGGGAGAAAAATGTCGGCCAAGCATGGGCTTCGTTGGAGCATCATGTTTTGAAATCAGAAATTAATGAATCTGAATGAGACACGTTCGAAGCGGTTGATTCATACCCTTCATTGATTTGCATCGCATTGGTGAGAACTTGAGCGAAATACCTACTGAATTGTTTTACACAAAGGAACACGAATGGATTCGAATGGATGGAGACATTGCAACCATTGGTATTACCGATCACGCTCAAGATGCTTTGACGGATATTGTCTACATCGAATTACCTGAAGGGGGCGAAATGCTCGATGATATGGGTGAATTTGCAATCGTCGAATCCGTTAAGTCAGCCTCACCAATCTTTGCGCCTCTTGCTGGCGAAATTACCGAGGTCAATATGGATCTCGAGGACACTCCTGAGTTGATGAATACAAGCCCCTACGGTGATGGTTGGATTGTTAAGATGAAGCTCTCCAATCCTGATGATGTTTCTACGCTCATGTCTGCAGATGCTTATCGAGGCATGTTGGGCGAGTGAAGAGATTGCCTGAGCCAACACGTCTTACGCTGTACGTCGACGGTTCATGCGATGGAAATCAAAATGTAAATGCTTCAACACGAGCAGGTTGGGGCGTTGTCGTCGTTGAGGGCGACTCCGGCCTAGGACGAGGAAGTGGAGAAATCATCACGGAATTCTCAGGACCTGTTTCCACATCACCGAGCGAAGACGACTTTATTGGCGCCGAGGTAGGTTCAAACAATACTGCTGAACTATCAGGACTCTTTGCTGGTCTTCGCTGGTTGCTAACCGAAGGGGGGCAGGATGCTGTCCGCATACGTGTTGATAGCCAGTATGCAGGCAATATTGCAACAGGGGCATGGCGAGCGAAAGCCAATCGAGAGCTTGCAGCCCGAGTTCAATCCGTTTGGGGCGAGGTTGCAACTCAACGAGATTTGACATGGGACCATGTTCGTGCACATAGAGGGCATCGGTGGAATGAGCGCGCAGATCATCTTGCCAAAAGAGCAATGCGAAGAGAGAGGCCCTTGCCTCTGACTTTTTGGAAGCCTGGACAAGACTAGTCCAGTCGTTTTTCCAACCATGTTCGAAATTGTTGTCGATACTCTGGTCGCAGAAGAGCATGATCAACCTGCGATTTCAACCATTCAAGCGGTAATCCTGAGTCGTACCAAGCAATTTCATTTGTCAACAAATCTGCTCGAAG
Organism: Candidatus Poseidoniaceae archaeon; assembly: GCA_022451765.1. GTDB lineage: Archaea > Thermoplasmatota > Poseidoniia > Poseidoniales > Poseidoniaceae > MGIIa-L2. The sequence goes on along the minus strand of JAKUNY010000001.1, from coordinate 33,751 downwards.
CTCACCAGTTTTCATCCAATGACGAAGCAACTCGATGGATTGCATTTCACCATACTCTTCGACTGAATATCTTTCAAGGAGATCGAATGTATCCTCTCCGTAGATGAACCTACCACATAGTGCGAACGTAGAGGGTGCATTTGCGGGCGATGGTTTCTCAACAATTGAAGTGATGGTTCCTTCGTGAAGAGAAACAATCCCGTAATCGCCTACTCGATCGATTCCAACGTCGTACAAAGAAACACAGGGCCGTCCATATCGCTCAAACAATTCAACAAGGCTTTTCGATACGCTGGATGGTTTGAAATCGCTTAATTCGGCATGATTCGCTGTGAGGATGTTATCGCCGAGAAGGACAAGAAACGGCCCATTGATATTATCTCTAGCCATCATCACGGCATGGCCCAAGCCCTTCTGCTCGTGCTGTGTATGAAAGAAAGTTTCAACACCTTGCAATGGATTGAGATGTGTGTTTCCTTTACTGTAAGTTGGGAACGTTTGGTTCAAATCTTCATTTAAGGATGCAAAATCTTTGTTTGGAGACGTGATGATGTGAATTCGATCGCAACCTGCTGCCTTCGCTTCAAAAATCAGATGATGCAAAGCGGGCATATCCACCAACGGTAGCAATTCCTTCGGTATGTATGCGCTCGTTGGAAGCATTCTGGTGCCCAACCCCGCAGCGACTATAACTGCATCGCGAACCGTGCCCATAATAGCGCTTACAAGCAACAGGCTATCAAGCGTATACCTTCTGGTTCAACCGATGGAGAGAAAGCGGAGGGTAATTCTCCTCGTCGGTGGACTGGTGTTTCTCTCCTTTTCATTTTTTGAGTTCCTACCTGCTGGGCCATGGTTGGATGCCTCATTTTCCAGAGGAATAAGCGGCTTGATTGGTTTATCTCTTCTCTATTTGAGTTGGTATGAACACGCCTTCGATGAATTTGGTGTCGTTCCGTCGATCGATCTCTGGGAGCGCCCTGAATCCACCTGGAAGGTCGTTTTGGCCGTTGGTCTTTTGGTTCTAGGACTTGCTTGGACCTCTGGAAACACCTCACTTGGGAACATGCTTCCCACACCAGCGGGAATATTGCTGATGCTCATCGGTCTGCTTATTGCTTATGCCGGAATTTATGCCTATTTGATCACGAATGGCCCTTTGAAAGAAGAGGAGTGAATTACTCCTCCTCAGAACTGTAAGAGAGCGCATCGCCGTTCTTCATCAACAAGATTGCTGTAATGTAGGCCGCAATAATCCCAATGACAATCAGCAGTGGCATCGATATCGACCCTTCTTCCACTGCGGCTAACTCATCCAGAATGACTCCTTCGGACTCATTCGTATCAGATTCTTCGATGACATCATCTGGCCAATCAATACCAACCCGCACAATGTCAATTTCGCCGTTGACATCGGTGGATTCAATGTGGATAAGGTTGATTGGTTCGGAGATGGAAATTGAAAATTCATTGCCTGACTTTACGGCGGCTGACCAGAATGGATTTGAATTCAATGCATCTGTCCACCGAATTGTTGAATTTGATTGAGAGTGTGTAAATTTCAGCGTGAAGGTTTGATTGGTTTGTGACTCAAGTGTTATCCAATCACCGTTCTCCAAAGTGACATTCGCATTGCTGAGATGAATGGCAAAATCTGACACGTTTGTCAGGTTCCTAACCTCTTCTTGATTCGACGAATCTGAATCTGTTTGTTCTATTGGGGGTGTAAGTAGTACAGCATTTTTACCGATGTATATCCGATTATCATGGTGGACGCTCGGTGACGATCCCCAAGTCCCTTCGAGTGTCAGCGCATACCAGGCTGAGGTCGATGTGTTCGCAACCATGTGGTGTTCGAGATTTTGCGGGTTGAGACGGGTAACCTCCTCCCAGGCAGGAGACATATCTGGATTTGGTGATGTGGACGTCCATAAAACCGCATCGCCACTAATGAATTGTGGATTAAGATCCCATTGGAAGTGGATTGTAGCGTTTTCTTGTTCAGCCTGCAGCGATGTTATTGAGATGGGCAGATTTCGTTCAACGATTGGACCAACCTTCCCGGAAACGTCAAACTGATTGGTTTGCGCATTTCCCGCACCGTCAACAAGCCCGATTGCGTAATAGGACGTCAGCATCCAGTCAGCTGGTAAATGATGAATGAACTCAACGCTCGTTGAATCCAATTCTGCGAGGAGTTGAACTCCATTCTGCTCCAATGAAACAATGGGATTGGATGCGTGATAAACTCGAATTTTGTCGGCTTCGGGTTGTGTTGTTTCGCTCCATTGCAAGATTGTTTGAGTCGCATCCAAATTAAATTGTGCAGACAGCGAGCCTCCATACCTTGGTGCTTGGTTGTCTTCTACAAGCGGGGTTGCAAGGGTGTTTCCACTATGAAGGCGAGTATCCTCCATGGCTGGCGAGGAATACTGCCCATCATCGTATGCTGGATAATAGCACGTAAGCGTGTAGTATATTTCCCGTTCAACAGATTGATTTGTCCAATCGATGGAATACTTTGAAGCGCTTGCAGGAATATAATTGGTCACAATCGTTTTGTCAATCTCGCCCCAGGTTGCTCTTGTCGCAGGTTCATTATGTTCGTACAGCGTATGGTAAAAGTTGTTACCAGGACATGCCGGACGCCAAGTGAATACTGTTGACATGTTGGCAACATCGTAAGAAGCATTGAATTGCTCCGGCGCTACTGATGGCGCGACGACTTCGATGTGCCCGGGCATGGTTTGTGATAAACCGATATTCGCAGATTCGGTACGTGTTCCGTCTCGTAAGACGGTCACAATGGCGTAATACACATTCCGTTGGGCCCCCGGGCTTGGTTCATACAGGATTGAGTGCACTTTCCCAGAACAATCTTCATTCAAATCGTTCATGTAACACGCCGGAATCTTTTCGGCAATCATGGTCTCAGTTGTCATAGAATTTTGGTAAAATCGACCGTTATCGCTTCGATGGATTTCGTATGTTGCCATTTTTAATTGATCGAGGAGCAACCCATCGGTTGTTGCAATGTTTCTCCAGGTTAGTCGGGTTGTTTCTATGTCCGGTAGAAATTCAGCCTGCGCTTCTCGGGCTTCAAGCGTTGAATCCTCTTCATTGGCTGAAACTGGTTGTACCGGTGTGACCAATAAAAGAAGAAGAATCACCGTGCAAGCTTGAATCCTCATCGAAATTAGCAACCTTGCACCGGTTATCAGGATGTCGCATACCCGTCAATACAATTCAATCGATGAATCCAAGTGTATCATCAAGCATGTTCAGAGCATCATCTACGTCAGGCAGCTCGTCGGGTTCTTCCCCTGTGCTCTGATGAATTTCTTGGATGGCAACAATTGGCTCTGGCAAGGTGCCTTCGTTTGTTAGCCAATCCTTCCATTGCTGACTACGTCCTTTGCGACGCGCATCCATGGTCATCCACAATGCCTCGAGGCGCTCTGGTTTTAGGAGAGGGAGGTTCTTTGCAAAACGGTCTGGGTGTATTTCGTCCATACGCATCAATAATTCTCGCAGACGTATTTGGACAACCTCATCTCCGTCGTTCCATAATGAAGGGATGATTTGGCGTTCATCGTCAGGATAGGCCTCGACGTAATCACGAATGCTCAAACCGATGGTTCGGCGGCCGATTGCAACATCGTGATCCAATAGGGATACGAGACGGTCAGCCCACACGTCCCCATCGAGGAATTTCAAATCGCCAACAGTTGCGGAGGCTGCGGCAAGAACACTTTCATCCTCATCTTCAAGCATTTCATCAAGGAACGGAACCGCTTTCCATCCAGTTCGGCGAAAAATTCGGGTGAGAACATCTGCCATACCACGACGAATCAGCAACTCTTTTCGCTCGTGCAATCGCCGAGCAACTTGAAGTCCTTGCTCTTCATCGAATTCCAAAAGACGAGCAAGACAGAGGATGACTTTCGATGCCACCTCCTGATGATCATCGGCTGAGCGTCGAATGAGGATATCGACCAAACAAAGGGGTTCAATCAATGCAGGTCGCTCAAGGAGAAGTTTGACCCACTCCATAAGCAAAAGACGGCGATCCAAATCATCGTTCTCCAAGCAATTCAACAACCAAACAGCAGCGTCAACTCCTGCGTCATGAGCTACCACGGAAGTTGTTCTTGGGACAACTGCATTGGGATTCCAACCCATGTTTTGAGGTCCATCCTCTGGTTGTGTGTGCCATGTTCCTGGCCGTTCAGCGAGAGCTATTGATTCGACCAAGTGATATCCTTGATGGACGGGTTGTCCAAACGGAGTTGTTGCAAGTCCATTGACCAAAGCGACAGCAAGCCACCACCGGTCTGTGTTGGGTGCGGTTGGGTCAAAGGCTTGGGCTAACCAGTCCGTTGCAATGCAGAAAAGCATTCGCTGTGCGACGTCATCAGTGCGGCGAGCAAGCCATTTTTGATGCACTTCAAATGGATCGTCGCTCAAATTCATTCGATGAGGAACAATCAAATCCACAATTGTGGATAGGTGGCGGTCGAACATGCCCACATCAGCATGGAGCATCGACAAGCCTTGTGCAATCAGATCTTGATCCCGTTCGGGACTGCGCGGTGGAAAATCCGGATCCGTCATTGGCGGATCGGGAAGGGGCCAAACTTTCGTGCCTTCTTCAAGCGCAAGAACAAGTCTCGTGGCTACAACCTCGAACGTCGCTTTCGCAATCGCATCACGGCTCTTGCTCATGAAGAACGACCTACTTTCCTCAGATATCCAATTCAATGTTGAGGTTCTGAATCAATTCCTTGTAACGATTACGGATTGTGACCTCAGTGACACCAGCGACTTCTGCAACTTCCCGCTGGGTACGGCGCTTACCGCAGAGAACGGATGCAATGTAAATGATCGATGCAGCGATGCCTGTTGGTCCACGACCACTGGTCAATTCCTTTTCTTGGGCGGCTTTGATCAACTCATACGCTTTTGCTTCAACTTCGGAATCCAATCCCAGACCTGAGCAGAATCGAGAAATGTAGTCTTCTGGGCCTGTTGGCATGATTTTCATTTTCAATTCACGAACCATGAATCGGTAGGTTCGGCCAATTTCTTTTCGTCCTGTTCGAGATGCTTGTCCGATCTCATCCAGTGTTCGTGGAACGCCGCACTGCCGACACGCAGCATAGAGCGATGCAGCAGCAACACCTTCAATTGAACGGCCGCGGATAAGTCGCTTGTCAACTGCTTTCTTGTAATTCACTGCAGCTGCTTCTCGAACCGTCTTTGGAAGCTCAAGCCTGCTCGCCATACGGTCAAGTTCTGCAAGAGCCATTGCGAGATTACGTTCCGTAGCATTGCTTACGCGACTTCGCTTTTGCCACTTACGCATGCGATAAAATTGAGAACGATAACGAGAGTTGATGGTCTTGCCAGAGTAGTCTTTGTTCTGCCAGTCGATGTCTGTCGACAAACCTTTGTCGTGGAGCATGACCGTCATCGGAGCACCTGTCCTTGCTCGCTGGTCTCCTTGTTCTGGAGAGAATACTCGCCATTCAGCCCCCTGGTCGATAACATTGTCTTCCAAGACCAGTCCGCAATCGTCGCACGTGACTTCTCCTCGGGTTTCGTCTCGTGTTAGGTTTCTTCCGCCACATTCTGGGCACTTTACAATATCTTCAACTTGCTGATCTTCCATTGATTTTCACCTATAATATCTTGAGAGATAATTATTTGTACGATTAGAGAGGTGTTTTTAAACCTTATTCCTCAAACAATTTTCAGATTGTGAGGCTCTACCTGCGAATTGGTTAAACATCAAGGGCTCCTGAGCAGGATGGGGTTGAGGATGCAGGAGATGCCGAATTTAATTTCGCTCACCCCCGGGAAGCGCGTTTTATTCCTGACAAAGGATCTTGATTTAATTCGCAAACAGTTGTACGAAGGTCTTGATCTTCGAATGGAAGATTTGAGGGTGGAAGACCTTCTCGACGACATCAACACCGATGTCATGACACCTGCTTGGGTATGTTTTGATCACGAGCCAGCAATGATTGCGAAGAATGCTTATGCTGGCTTAATGCACAACGGTCTACGTGTCTTCAACGAGAATGCCCTCATAGAGGGCGGGTTTGAGGTGATTGTCTCAGGTCAGAGAAAGGGGACTGGATCAAGTCGAGAGACAGCAGCTCAATGCGAACGTTGGGCTGGGATTCGGATTGTTATCGCAGCCTCTTTTGCTCCGATTCACGAACGCAACAACATCAACCTGGGACAGTTGATGGGCGACCATGAAATGCTAACACGTTTGCAGAATGGTGAGTCGCTTGCGCTTGATGAATTTACGTCGCAGTATGACGAAGTAACAGGTTTGATTCTTCAATCAGGAGGATTGTTTGAATTTTCAAAGCGCTTGAAGAACGGAGAACTTCAATTGCCTGAATTATCAATGGGGCGGCGCCCGATGACCATGGCAGAGAAAATCATTGCTCGAAACCTTGTTGGCCAACCAGAAGGTGTTTGTGTGAAACCGGGGGACCCTGTTATTGCTCAAGTTCAGGGAGGATATTCACATGAGTTTACAACTGCACAAGTCCACACGTTTTTGCAGGAGACCTACGGGGATGACTATCAGTTAACCAACCCGAAAAAATTTGGTGTTTTTGAGGACCACCTTTTGTATGCACATCATAACCCTAAATTTGTGCCATTTATGCACAAGGTTGAGACCTTGCGAACGTTGCAGAAGGTGTTCCAAGAACACACAGGAGTTCGCGACTATTCGGCCGTTGATGGGGTTTCACCAGGGATTTGTCACCAGGTTGCGCGCGAGGAATTTATCGAAATTGCGGATTTCATCCAAGCTACAGATTCACATACATGCATGGGAGGCGCATCCAACGCCCTAACTTGGGGTGTTGGAGCAACAGAATATGCCAACCTTATCTCAGCAGGATTTACATTTGTAAAGGTCCCTGAATCCATTCGCTTTGAACTCAGTGGAGCGTTGAACGATGGGTGTCCTGCAAA
>JAKUNY010000001.1:0-26739 GCA_022451765.1 Candidatus Poseidoniaceae archaeon | reverse complement strand
CGTTATTCTCCACATTCTTGCAGATCACGCAAGAAAGGAATTAACGCTCAATCGCTCGATGGAATTTGGCGGGCCTGGTCTGAAATCACTTTCTGCGGATGAACGTGCTACGTTGTGCAATATGGCTACGGAGTGTTCAGCAAGAACCGGGATTTGCGAAGCTGATGACATTCTCTACGATTGGATGGAAGGGCGAATGTCTCACCTCGATATGACGGAACAGCGTAGTCGTGCCATCGAACCTGATGAAGGTGCAGAATACCATGGAGGCGTACACCACATTGACCTCTCCACAATCCGTCCAATGGTTGCCCATCCTGGAAATCCAGACGAAGGAATTCCCAGTGACCCAACCAACGGCGCTTACATCGATGAAATCGGTGATGTGTCCATTGACATCGCTTATGGCGGGTCTTGCACCGCCGGAAAAATTGACGATATAGCGTATTACGCAAGAGTGTGCCAGGCAGCTAAAGAACGAGGCCTCACAGTCAGAGAAGGTGTTGATTTTTACATTCAGTATGGTTCGGGAATTGTCAAAGATGTCGCCGTTTCAAAAGGTTGGCACCAGCTGTTCCTGGATGTTGGGGTTAAACTCATCGATCCCGGTTGTGGGGCTTGCATTGGAGCAGGCCCTGGTGTTTCAATGACGCCTGAACAAGTTACGGTTTCTGCCATCAACAGAAACTTTCAGGGGCGGTCAGGCCCGGGCAAATTGTATCTTGCAAGTCCACTCACTGTAGCGACGAGTGCATTCACAGGTTCCATTCGAGCATGGGGTCTGAATGCGTTATAATCGCTGCATAACGGCATGCGTCAATAAAATTGACCAATGGCAATGCTTTCCGATTTGTACCCTTTCTGTTTTGTTTTTGGCCGAAACATCAAGTATCTTCGCCGACCAACTGCTGTTACCTGCTGGCCCGAAGTCATGTACGGAGGAGGACCTGAGGTGGATGTGTCAACATGAGCATTGCAGAAAAGATGGCAGCAAATCAAAAGCAAGTCGCTATTTCGGAGTTTTTTGAAAAGAACAAACATTTTCTTGGTTTTGATACCCTCAATCGGGCTTTAATTACAGCAGTCAAAGAAGCCGTTGATAACGCACTGGACGCCTGTGAAGAAGCTCGAATTCTACCCGATATTGTCGTGAAGATTACCAAACTCGATAACAAGAAGGACATTCTACAGCTTGAGGTTGAAGACAACGGACCAGGCATACCGAGGGCGAGCATTGAGAAAGTGTTTGGCCAATTGTTGTTCGGATCACGGTTTCATGCTATTCGTCAATCACGAGGCCAGCAGGGGATTGGAATCACCGGTGTTGTGATGTATGCTCAATTGACGACCGGCGATCCGACGCATGTTGAATCAAAAATTGCGAAAGAAGCAACGGCGGTTTCAGTTGATATTGGGTTGGATACGAGAAAGAACAAGGCGATTAAATCGAATCAAGATCGTATTGATTGGGGCGAAAAGGCTCACGGGCTCAAGGTCAAAACAAAGATGAAAGCAAAATATCAACGTGGACGTCAATCGGTATGGCAGTATCTACGTATGACAAGCATTGTCAATCCTCATGCAGACATCTTGTTCATTGATCCTGACGGTGAAAAACACCACTGGCAGAGAGTTACAGAACGTCTTCCTGGGCGCGTAGAAGCCATCAAACCTCATCCAAATGGGATTGAATTGGGACAATTACAGCGACTCTGCTCAGAATCTCGGGAGTCGAGAATGACGACGTTTCTTCGTCGCACATTCTCTGGAGTTTCTGGGCGTGCAGCGAAGGAATTGTGCGAGGTTGCGGAACTAGAAGAGAAGCTCAAACCGAAATCCCTCTCTCCACAGAAGGTTCGAGCTTTGCTCGAAGCGTTTCAGGGCGAACGATTGCTGAAGGGTAAGCCTGTTAAATTGCTAAATCCGCCAACATCATGTCTTTCGCCAATTGAGGAATTGCTGATCAAAAAGGGGCTCTCGAAAACCATTGATTCAAAATTTGTAACGACCATGACTCGCGTGCCGAGTGTGACACAAGGAAATCCCTTCCAAGTTGAAGTTGGTTTGATCTTTGGCGAAGGAATGGCTGCAGACAAACCCGTTGAAATATTGCGCTTTGCGAATCGAGTACCTCTAATGTACCAACAGGGAGGGTGCCTGTTGACGAAAGCGATTGAAAGCGTTGATTGGCGCCAATATGGTTTGGACCAAGCGGGCGGTAGAGGTGTCCCAAAGGGCCCCGCTGCCATTCTCGTGCATCTAGCGAGCACCAATGTTCAGTTTACCTCAGAAGCCAAGGAAGCTCTGTCGGATAACGAGAACGTTATGGAAGAGGCTCGTAAGGCAATGCTCGAAATGGGTCGTGGGCTTCGTAAGCATCTTGAAAAACAGAAGAAAATGGGGAAAACAAAAGAGAAATTCGAGCTCATTAACGATATTATCCCAGCAATTGCTGAGAAATCGGCATCGCTCCTCGATTTACCAGTTCCTGACCTCGCAGCTTCGATTACCAAAATTATGTCTGCTGTTATAGCGGAAACAACAACGACGTGGAACAAAGAGACCAAACAAACCGATGTTCACATCATTCTCTACAACTATACGTCTCGGGCACGATCGTACACCATGCTTGTCAACTGGCCTGAGCGTCAAGGCGCAGCGATGGTTGGCAATGAACTTGGAGGCCGAAAAGAGGCCCTCGGCGTATGGGCATGGAAACTCGAAACCTTGCAGCCCGGTTCTCAAACGGTGATTACATACAGCCTGGAAGGCCTTGAGAAAGGTGATTGGAACGAAACAGATGTGTTCTATCGAGGCTCCCAGGAAGTTATTGGTGCCACAAAAATGGATGAAAAATTGCTTGATGAGATACGCCGTCAGGAACAAGCCGCCGCTGCACCACCGCCGGAAGAAGACATCGAGGATACGGATGGAGAAGATGAAACTGTAGAGGCTGTTCCTCAATCGGAGGTTGCTCATCCAACAGGGGATACAAAACAAACGACGTTGTTTGGAGGTGATTACTGATGGCTGAACGTAAATCGATTGAAGAGACGAAGGTCGCATTGCATGATGTTGTTCGGGAGATGTACGACCGAATCGTCAAGGGGGACCCTCCTACGATGACGCTTCCTGTTCGCACCAAAAACAACATTGGATTTGATCCGAAACTCGGGGTTTACAAATACGGAAAGAAGCGAACGATTCGTGATGCGACAAGCCTTGGTTCTGCCAAGCAGTTGCTACGCGCGCTGCATGTTATTGAGTTCATTGAAAGTATGATTGATGACGGGAAATCGTCCACACTCCGTGAAATGTATTACATCTCAGAAGGCTGGGGGCTTGGAAAATTCCAATCGCAAAATGAAAGCAACAATCTAGCAGAAGATTTGGAAATCGTAACACGCTGTCTTCGTGAGGATTTCAAACTTCGACCTGAAGAGGACGGAGCACGGATGATTGGTAACCTTACACTGCGCGAACGCAACCGCCGTGGAGAATGGATGCGAATCAATGCACGAGACGACGTTGGAGACAGTGGGTACGGTGTCCCATACAACGTAGAGGCTGAGAAAATTGAATTCCTTGAACACGATATCAAGTTCATAATGGCCATCGAGACGGGTGGTATGTTCGATCGATTGGTGGAAAATGGGTTTGATGAAGACTTCAATTGCGCTCTTTTGCACCTCAAAGGACAACCTGCACGATCAACTCGGCGGATAATGAAACGGATGAGTGAAGAATGGGACCTACCGGTTGTCGTTTTCCTCGACGGGGATCCATGGTCGTTCAGGATTTTTGCCTCGATTGCATACGGTGCGATTAAGACAGCCCACATTTCAGAATACCTAGCAACTCCTACATCCACGTACCTGGGCATCACTGCCGATGACATCCTTGCATACGATTTGCCGAGCGATGACCTATCAAAGAAAGACATAGAAGCTCTCAATGCGGAATTGAGTGACCCGCGATTCGCCGATGGTTGGTGGCAAGAGCAAATCAATATGATGTTGGAGGTTGGAAAGAAAGCGGAGCAACAATCCCTTGCAAAATACGGTCTTGATTTCGTTACCGAGACCTACTTGCCAGAGAAATTGCAACAACTTGGATTGTGAAGGTAAAATGCGAGGCTTCTTTGGGGAGTGATTTGTCCAATGACCATGGAAAGCGGTAAGAAGAACCCCTGGCCCCTTCGAATCCTTATTGCTTCCATGGTATGTTTTGTTCTCGGAAGCATCATTGTCTTGGGGCAAATGAACACATTTGGAGATGCCCTCGATCCTGAGCGAAACAACATCGGCTCCATCGACTTGAACACTGAGTCACAGGAACTCATAACAGTGGACGATGCGGGGTGCTACCGTGCTTACGGAGTAAATTTTGAGGGAAATGTGACTCTCGCCGAAGTTGATGGTTCGGATGCGAAAGACGATGTTGCCGAATCAAGATGTAAACTCGATTGGAGTGCTATGTCTGCGGATGGGAGTGTTGAATACAGCGTTCTTGGCTCATGGGAATTGAGTGCAGGAGAATATTTGCTTCAGGCGAACTGTGAGAGTGGTTGCGTTGACGAAACTGTTTGGCTCACATCAATCGACAAAATGGAAAGCGACCTTATCGGTTCTCCGATGGTCGTTATTGGAGCGACGCTTTGTTGCTTGGGTATCTTCCTATTGCCGTTGTCTGGCGTCCTCCTCGCTTTCTCACAGAACCGTAAACAACAAGTGATGATGGTGGTTGGCCCTGATGGAAAACTTATGCCGCTAACTGACCTTACTCCCGATGTTGTTCAAGGACAAATTGACTCCATGAATCAAGGAACAACAGATTGAGTAGGGTTTGAGGTACGAACTGGAGAATACATAGATCAACAACAAGAAACAAATCAACAACAAATGGATGGTTCGAGCGACGTTCGGGCTGGAAGTATGCTAACTACTGAGCAAGTCTATGCCCTCATGCGCGGCGATGTCGACGCAGCGACTCCGCAAGAGAAAGAACAACAGGTTGCTGATCCGTTCCCAACGCCAGCAGTAGAGCAAGCAAGAGCCATCCCTGCTAAGTCTGATGTAAAGCCGAAGGTACAGACCGATAGGAAGATTCCAAAGGCCGAAAACGAAGACTGGCAATCATGGGATGAAGACTGAGTCCTAACCATTCATTGTTCCGACGACTTCAAATGAGTCCCTCTCTACCTAACTACAGGTTGAGTAGTATGGACCAGCTCGAGCGTTCCTTGATGTTGTTGCAAAATAAGACCCGAAGATCCATTCTGGAACGGTTGGTTCGTGAGCCGCATTACCCTATGCAGCTTGCAGAATTGATTGGAGTTAGTCAGCAAGCGATTGTCAAACATCTCAAGGAACTTGAGCGAGGCGACATGGTCGAGAAAATGAAAGTTCCAAGTGAGAAAGGTGGACCTCCGCGAACGATCTTCAGAGTGTGTGAAGCATTTTCACTGCGTGTTGATTTGGGGCCCGATCTCTTCAAAATTGAACGGAGGAAATTGCCCTCAGGCGGACCTCTGCGGTTGAGTTCTAAACTACCTGAGCATGCACAATCAATTGCTGAGGTTGTCAGTGGTCGGAAGAAAATTAGCGTAACCGAAGGCGTTGTTCACCTCGAACAACTGAATGAGCAACTCGAACAATTGGACCGGCAGCGAGACGCTCTCATTGCACTTCATCAGCAAATTCGAGGCCGTGTATCCGCTGCAGTGGATACTGATTTCGAGGACTATTCTCAGCGAACCATGGTTCACGCATTGATAGATACACCACGTATCAAACCTGATCTCGGGTTAATGGCAAGAGAACTCAATCTTAGTCAAAGCGACATATCAGCAGTCATGTCAAGAGTTCGCGAACTCGTTGAGCGGCAACGCTCAGACCGTTCCGGTGAAATCGTCGCTATTGACGACAACCCTGGCCTCCGATGGTGGCTTGGATAAACGGCTCAGTTATCGTCTTCATCGCCCAGTACAGACATCAGCGATGATTGTTCTGCAATACGATCCTTCACTGCTGCGCGTCGTCCACGACCAACAAGGTAGAGAACACCGAAGAGTGAGAAAGTGAGTAAAACAATCATGGTCGGTAATGCAACCTTACCTGCGACTTCACCAGCGACATCGAAGAACGGATTCGATGACCCAAGTTCTTGTGTAATCCGACGGATGTTATCACTTTCATCTGCTTCAACGATGGTGTTACCGGGGTCGACTACAACATAGACATTCTTGTTACCAGCAGTAACCGGATAAAGCATGTACAACTCAATAACACGCTCGTCTTGGGAATCATCTGGCTTGTCGAGTGCACCAATGATCTGGCGCATGACAATGCTGTCCTCATCGCACATGTTGTTGTTCTTGCGAATCTCTGCCTGCATGTCATCTGCGTCATACTCACAAAGGATAACTTCAATGTCTGAGGCATGGACATTGCCTGTATTGGCAATTTCAACACGGATTGGAATCGATTCACCGACATCTGCTGCGGTTATATCTGATGATGCAGATTTCGCTACAAGGTTTGGTGCGAGCAAATTGATGGTAACGATTTTCTCGTTTGTATCGAGGAAGTCCCCGTTCCAAGATGGTGAATCGTCGTAATCGCCTCCTTGTTCTGCATTGCCCATCATTGACACAACCTTGAGGCCGAGACTGCGAGTGAGCAATTGTGCCCCAGGGTCCACTGAAACAACTGCAACCATCGTGTAGGTTTCGTATGGTGCCATCTCAGGGAGGCGCCATGAATCTATGTCGGTTAGGTAAACGCAGCTGTCCTCTGGGAACGAGGCATCAGTCGATTTTTGCTCTACGCAATCTTCCTCGCTCTCGAGATCAAGTCCGACCTGTCGAATAATTTTCCATGAAACGTCCCATCCATCAAGTGTACCCATATCAGGGATTTCTTCGACCATAATGTCCGTACCAGAACGTGTGGACGTATGGTTATCCAATGTTGGTACATCAGGAACGTTTCCTGCGTTGGTTACGTTGACAATGAAACGAACAACGCGGCCTGGTGCAGATGTCTTCACATCGTTATCAACCGTTGGGTCCATCGAGATTTGCATATCATAGAATTCTCGCACCGTTACTGTGAGCGTGGTTACATCTCGCAACCGCGTCATTCGTCCTGATGCGTCTTCATCCTTTTGTTCGGACTTCGTATGGAACACGATGGTATAATCACCTGCTGGGACTTGCTCAGGAACGTTCATCAGAACCTCAAACGACTGAGAAGAGCCCGAATCGAGTTCTTCTAGCGTATTGCGTGGGATGGTGATGTCCCAAATGACATCGACACCGGAGGAATCTGTTACACGTGCAAGCGTGTAATCGAACCGATCTGGTCCGTTACCGTTGTTGTTGACGGTCGTTGGGAGTATGATAGCTTCGCCTGGATTGACCGTGAGTTGCTCATCATCGACGAGGGCCACGTTTGTGGACAAGCTGTAAACGTGGTCTACATCAACTTGCAGAATCTTTGCTGCTGAAATCTTTGGATACCCCTTCAGATTTGCCTTGATTGTGACTGCTTTGCCAAGTCCTGCTGGTGCATCATCCGGTGCACATATCTTTACCTTAACCACGTGCATTCGGTAGTCGTCGCCTGACATCAGAACCCAAGGATATGAGACACCATCTGGATTCAGATTAAGTCCGTTCGGGAAGATCACTTCGGTTGTCCAGTTGTCCTCGTTTTCAGTTGTTCCCGGCGTAGTAAATACGAGATCACCCGTATCGAAATACTTCTCCACCTCTATTTCGAAGACGTGGCAGTTTGGATCGAGAGCGTTCGGAGCGTATGGTGCAGGTGTGACTATCGCCATCTGATCTGTAATGTTGAAAACAATGTTGTTTGATGACCTAATCGATACAAACACACCGAGTTCGAGGATGTCATACGTTCCTTTTTCCACAGACTTGACAGGTTCTCCTGCTGACCAGCCTTTGAGAAGAATAACGAATGCGCCTGGATCTTCCGATGTTGGAACATTAATTTCGAGGTTCTTGGTTACCGATTGCTTCGGATCAAGCTGAACGCTAAGCGGGAAATTAACGTCCCAAGCGAACGGTAAGAGCCACTCTTGACGTCCTTCAAGGGTTTGTGGATCCCAGAAGAGGAATGTGTCCGCCACGTTGCCTGTATTCGTTATGGTAATCGAGAAAATCGCTGTTTGGCCCTGTTCGACGTCAGCAACACTATGTGATGCGTCAAGGGCAATTCCGTGAACGACGTCCATGAGTGTGAGTGTTGTGATTTCAGATCGAATCGCGGGGTCCTTGTAGGACTTCGCTTCGACGCGTATTTCTGCTAGTTCGTCTGCATTTGCCTGATAGATGGAAGGAGCACGTACCCTGAGATAGAACCGTATTGATTCTCCACCTTCGAGGAAGATTTCCGTATCTGGGAAGATTGCTGTATGGTTATCGGCAAAGAACAGGGTTGCGGTCCAGTTTGAAGGAACGCCCGTAATGTTGAGGCCATAGGAGTCAGCAACCAGGTCTTTTGGACCGGGTGTTGAATTGTTCATGGTAAGGTTGTAGATGGTCTGTTCACCGGGTTCGATGACGTGGTAGAATGTTTCTCCTGCGTCGAAGTCAACATCGACTTGCCCAGTTAAAACGTGGGAATAGCATATGGTGAAACGATTGTTGTTGGTTTCGTCGTTGCATTTGTTTGTATCCGACCAGGCCACGTGGGCTCCGCTTCCAAGATCGTTTGAGAAGGCCGGCGGCATACCTATGCTCGGTTTATACCCAGAATTTGGCCCGAGTTTATTGGAAGACCAGGATGTAATAGCAACCGTTTCCCAAGGGTCGAGTGCTGTAAACCCATCACCTTCAAGCGAAGTGTGATTTAGTCGAACATAGAGTAACTCCTCTCCGGCTGAGATGTTTCCAGAGTCAACCCATGCAATGTGAACTTGGTTCTGATCGTCTGTTAACAACGACGGGAATACAGAGTTTCCACTCCATGGGGCATTTTGCGGCAGTCCTGCATTGGTTTCGACGTTTGATATTGGTGTATCGTCAATTTTCTTGATTGCGTAGGTTGACAATCCATCGTCTCGTCCGTCGAATTCACCCGCTCCTTGGAGCCGAAGTTTCGTGTAGTATACTTCGTAGTTAACGTCCTTCTCGAAACCGTAGTCGCGACCATCCATCCAAGCGATGTGGGTGTTTCCTTCCATGTCGACACCGATTGAGGGGTGGAACGAGTAAGCATCGTCGATGGTTACACGTGTATCGTTGACGACGACAAGATGTCCCTCAGAGCCTTTTCCTGTATCCTCAATGTAGGCACCATTCTGAGCGACAGTGCCCGATACGCCAGGAATCCAGCTTGGGTCGTTGTTCATCTTGCCGTATGGGTCAAGAACAGACATGTAGATTTCTCGAGAGTTGTTGGTAGAAATGTAGACCATCGCTTCGACAAGAAGGGCCATTTGGCTTGCTCCACCGCTACCGGATGGGAATTCGTAAACTTGGCCGCCCGCATCGGTTGAGCGAATTGTGTTACCTGGGCAATTTCGGGTAGCAGTACTCTGAACCCCGTTTGGACACTGCGCCAGGTCCTTGAAGTGGGATTGGACGCTTGTTGCACCACCGTAGGTTTGACCATACATTCCGACTGGAACGACGCCTGCATTCACACAGTTTTCTTTCGCTTCTTCTATGGAGGTGGTGTCATCTGCTTGCTGTGATGGGTCACCGTCTTTTGGGCCTTCGTCAGAGATTGGGATCGCAATCTTGGTTGCATTTGGATTCCACTTGTGGTCATCCTGTGTTGGAGGGTTTCCTGGGACGTTGCCTTGCGCATCTTTCCAAGAGAGACATGCCCAATTGGTTCCTGGTCCCCAGTCTTCGCCTGAATAACCGGAGTAAGTGTTTCCATTGTAGACCGTACCTGGAAGTTTTCGAATGCCTCCAGAATCATCCCCTGGGGTGATTCCAAGAGCGGTTGAGCGTGGACCTGCGTTCTGATTTTTTCCAGCACAGTTACCTGAACTTGCGGCACCGGGAAGTGTGTTTCCGAGACCGTATATCGTTTCATAGACAGTCATGTTTCCTTCTTGAAGCATGGGTTTGAGTCCTTGGAAGTATCCGCCTGCTGCGAAGTTACCGCCGTAAATTACGGTACAAACGTCTGCCCATTCGGAATACATCGAACCGGAGGTGTCGACAAGGAAAACAAGTTCGACCTTGCCTCCACGTGTATCATCCCAAGCGATTTGAACCAAGTCATTGGAGTCGATTACGATGTCTGGATGGCCTTTGTGTCCGATGATCGGTGTAAGGAGTGTGTCCTCAAAGAGGGTTAAGACAGAGCCTCCGCTGTATTCTGGCTGAATCATCGAGTAATAGATTTGAGGTTGATTGAAGAACTGCTGCAACTCGTCATAAGAGTCTTGCCATGCAATGTGGAGGTTCCCTTGACTGTCAACAGCTATTGAAGGCCAGTCTCTGTCTTGAGCGCGCATGGATATGATGGTGTCATCGATGACTGATATTGCGCTGTCCTCCGCAGCCATTCCATCGAGAGGTGCAAGATATGGGTTGATGGAAGTGTACATGATTTTGTGTTGCCCTGACTTATCAGACCAAACCAGATGAATCCGATCATTCTCATCAATTATCATGTCTGGATGCCATACTTTGTGGAGGCCTGGATTGGTGATTTGTGTTGCGTCAATCAGCGTTTCTCCACGGGGTGAAAGCATGGAGTAATACAGGTGCTGCGAATTTCGAGACCAAACGATGTGGACGTTGCCTTCGCTGTCCGAAGCAACTGCTGCTTGACTATCAGAGGCGGTCCCGCCGTCGACTATGCGAACAGCTTCTGTAATTACTACTTGGGATGCTTCGGCTTGCTCTGTTCCTATGACCATTCCTGAGAACAATGAGAGCAGGAAAAGGCTGACGAGTGTAATCGATTTTGTTGTCTGACGCATGGTATCACCTGTGTGAATTGAAGCAGAGTTCACCACTACTTAACCGCGACCCTCTGCCGTCAGTTCGTAAACGGGGTGCAATGCGGCAACTATGCCCACTCTTCTGGGTCCAAACCAGTGCCAAATGGCATCATGTCGTTGTACTCTATTTGAGCGGGCTCTGGAGCGTTTTCTTGAGGTTGTTTTCGCTTCTTTTGCTCTGCCCAATCGTCGACCGGGCCCGGTTCTCCTTTGCCTGGACCGTATGCAAATTTAATCTCATGAATCATACTTAGTTTCGCAAGCCACAAACGCCGTAGGCTGTGCATGAGCGCG
Source organism: Candidatus Poseidoniaceae archaeon (assembly GCA_022451765.1). Lineage (GTDB taxonomy): Archaea > Thermoplasmatota > Poseidoniia > Poseidoniales > Poseidoniaceae > MGIIa-L2. The sequence continues at coordinate 15,453 of JAKUNY010000001.1, read as the reverse complement.
TTTTTGGTCAATCCATCAAACCATATTGGAAGGCTAACATTGAATGCTTGAAGAGGGCCTGGTTTCTCCTTTCCTTGATGCCCCATGTGGATTCCCCAGTCGAGTTCAGCGCGCATGAGAGAAAGTCTGCATTCGTGGACCCATTCGGACCACACTTCGGGTTCGTCGTTCATATGTTCCTTCATTTGATTTTGTTGACCAAGATCTACCCGTGTCATGCTCGAAACAAAAACCAAATCTCGCCCTTTTGGAAGAACAACCGCAAACATATGACCTTGCGGTCCCGGAGGGTAGCGAACCAGTAAATGTGACTCTGCGCGTGGGTCGTTTTTGTCCCGGATTTCGAGGCGCTCGCTTGCAAGCCATTGACGTATTTGCTGGACATGCCCGGAATCGACCATGAACTCCCGGCACGTTAGGGTAATTTGAACTCAGCGCTTGCTGAATGATTCCAATTCGGTTGAAAGTGCCTGCAATCGCTGTTCAAGCTTCTGTTTGTACAGGCTTCCGGCACTAAGTCTAGAAAACGCTCTCCGAGCATCAACGTACCCATCCCACCAGAATCCGAACATTCGACCGGATAGCCAAAACAGTGGAAACATCACAACATAAAGAACAACCAGCGATAGAATCTGGCTGGTCTGCCCTCCACCAAACATCGCTGTTGCATCAAAGGAGAAAAGATCTGAAATGGACCCTAAGTTCGCCCAGACCATCCATGTGCCGATGAGAGCGAAGAACGGCCACAACAGAAGAGAACCAAACATAGCTGCGAGGAACTGATATGTTGTGCGAGCATCGACACCTTCGTCGGTTCGGTCCCCTAGAAAGCGTCCAAGAACCAGTTGAGGAGACAACGACAGTAAAAAAGCGGGTAGTAGTGCTGCCATAAGAGATGTCTTGCTGCAAAATCCAATCCCTTGCAGAGGATTGCCAAATCGTAACTTCCGTCCAGAGGCGTCGAGATCTCGACCATCGAGTCTGCGTGCTTGTAACTGACTGTGAATTTCTTTCGCAGCGTCTACAATGGGGTGTTCGATTTTCACTGGCTTCGAGTCCTCTCCTTCCAATTCAGATTGGAACCGGTCTCGGACCTCCCTCGCAGCGAGAACTTCCTTTCTCCATGTATCTAGAGGACGCTTGTTTTCACGAGATTCAAGTTGTGCAATCAGATGAAAAGCACCGTGCTCATCCCAACTTGATGCGTTCGGTGTAATTGGGAGGAGGTGTGGACGTAGTCCATCTCGCAAAGAGCGGACGAGGTCCCCGGGGGGTTCAACCCATTCTCTCTTTTGTACAGCTTCAATCAAATCCTCTGGTATGTCATCTTCGGGAAGGAAATATGGATCCGTAAATTCCACCCACATATCGGTTCGATAATGGTGTCGTACGCGAAAATGAAGGCCAACAGGTTGCAACACGGGGCAGTTCTTGCCAGTTCCTTTGGCGATGGCAGCAGCAGCAAGCACCGTTCGCATTGGGCCTGTTCGGAATCGGATCATATGTGGAAGGTCATGACTGGTTCCTTCTGGGAATAAAACGCAGCCAAACCCGCTCGAAATCCCAGATGCTAATGTGATTAATGAACGCCCATTCAGATTGGTCGCTTCCTCTTCACTGCAGCCACCTCGGAGCAATTCTGCTTTCCGCACAACTGGTTGAACTGCAAGTCTGCGTGTCCAAAAAGAAAGAACTGGCCGGGTCACAAGGTCGTGCCGGCCTCCCATAACAAACTCCTTTGGATGTGCAAGCATGATGCCGAGAGGGTCAATGAGACCGTTGGTGTGCCATGCGGCACAAAGAGAGCCGCGATCTGTAGGGATGTTTTCCATCCCAGAATACTCAATTGTCCGAAATTGATTTGCTGCGGTTCTTCGGCAGAAGAAGAAGGCTAATTTGGTCCAAAAAGGACTGCCTGGCGTTGCTTTATCAAACGTAGGCATCGGTGTGTTCATGAGTTTTTCCATCTTCATATTGGCTGAAGATTTCGATAAAACCGGGAGTGCCTCCCCGCGATGGTCAACTGCTCCATCGAACGGAGCGACTCCCTTCGCCAGAATTATGCCTCCTTTGTAATCGAGGATGCAAGAGCCCCCAATGCGTCATGATCGGGTTCTGCGACCGATGAACGTGGCCACATCGCGGCTATGGTTGAGCCGCCATCCTTCGGAGTCCTGGGCAAGACATGAACGTGGACATGCGGAACCTCTTGTCCAGCTAAGGGCCCATCGTGGACAAGAACCGTGAAATCCATCGTTTGGAAATGAGACGAGAGCAATGATTGGACCTCTGCAACTCCGGTCATCAACCTCGAGCGTTCTAAGGTTGTAAGTTCCGCAATTCGTTGCACGGGCGTCGTCGGAATTACTAGCGTGTGGCCCTCCCGACGTGGAAAGATGTCGAGGAATGCGTACCACCCTTCACCGGATGCTATTTTGTGCGAAGGAATCTCTCCGGACAGTATCCGCTGGAAAAGCGTAAGTTCTGCCATACCTCTCCCAACCGGACAGGACAAATAATCAAACCGCAGCGGTAGGAGGGAGAATCCAGTTTCCTGAAGGTCCCTTTCGCAAGGCCAGCGTTCCGTGAGTACCGTTGGAGAATATCAAATTGTGATGCAACTGCTCATCGTTGGACTCTGGGTAATCGGAGCGTTGATGCAGCCCTCTGGATTCTGTCCTGAGCGATGCTGATTTTACGTATGCCTGGGCCATCCGAATTGCGGCCTGTGTACGTAGAATCTCGAGGAGATTTTGATTCGCGATGAGTGAGGTTTGATCGCAGTAAAGTTGCTCGGCCTTGATCGAGAGTTGTTCCAGCATCGTACTGGCATTGTCATAATCAACTGCAGCACTGGCAGGCGTGTTCAAACTGGTCAAGATCTCCCTCAAGCCAGTTAGTACCGGATTCAGGCGCTGAACGGGGCCCTCAGATTCCCCTCCAAGCATACTCAATTCAGCTTCTGCAAGACCATTGGCATCTTCCAGTTTTGACGCTGCGGTGAATTTCCGCTTCTCAATCCATTCTGCAGCATGTGTACCAGCGGCTTCCCCAACTGCAAGGGACTCCAGCAAGCGGTTTCCTTCAAGAACATCTGCTCCGTGTAGTCCACTGGATGATGCTGAACCTGCAGCGTAGAGTCCAGTAAACCACCGAGCCCAAGATTGCATCACTACGCGACCATGCTCGTCCGTGGGGAGCCCCCCGATTGTGTGAGTTGGAACGGGCGCGACTTCAATGGTTTGGCGGTGCATGTCAATACCTGTGCGTTGTTTGATGTTGTCAAACAAAACAGTCCACCATTCTGCATTCTCTCCAAGATTTCGGGCATCAAGAACCGTTGTTCCGGCTTCATGCATCTTTGAGCAGATTTCAGATGTCGGTGTACTTGATGTCGTTTCGAGTGCCGTACCCGAAGGTGTGTGAAGTGTCGCTCCATCGGAGAGAATGGATTGTGATATGACGAGATTGGTCCCGACAATGCCGAGGGGCGCTTCAGCAATGAATTCCATGTTTCGTAGTGGAGCTCCTGCACGGTAGGCAAGGTCCATCCCTAAAGATGTGGAGCCATTGGTAAACGCACCTTCGAAGCCCCCATCAGCAATAATGAGGGCTTTGCACTGAATTGAAAGAATTCTACCATTGAGCATGTCAATAGCAATCAGTCCGTTGACAGAATAATCAGTGTGAATCAACTCGAGCGGAACTTGGTCGCCGCGACGAGTGACGCCGTGCTTCATACACTGCTCTTCAAGCACTTGTTGAATTTCTCTCGTTGTTGCGTCGCCTGCATTGCAAAGCCGTGGTTTTGAGTGGCCTGATGCATAGTGCCCTTTGACAATTCCTTTTGCATCGCGTCGGAAATTCACGCCTCTGCGTTCAAGAAGATCGACAATTCGGAGTGCCTTTGTTGTATGAGCAGCAACAATATCTTGATCAGAAAGGAAGGCGCCGCCCTTGATGGTATCTTCTCGATGACCTCGATTGCTTTCTTCTTGAATATGGCACGCAATTCCATCAAGCGCCTCTGCTCCAGCGTCACCGAGTCCTGTTGAACTCATCATGAGAACGCTCGCACCATCCTTCGATGCTTGAGCAGCAGCAGACAGTGCTGCAGGACCGTCTCCTAGAATCACGACATCCCATGCTTCCACACCAACACCCCGGTGTTATCACCGAGGCAAACCCCCGCAATAAGCAAAGCGCTTGGTCCCTTAGGGAATGTCAACTCGTTGTGGGTGGTAAATCGAGTTCAGAAAACCTGCGAACACGTAGCAATTGGCGTATGCGCTCAATCCTTTGTCGGCTCTCTTTGGGCAATACATTGGTTCGAACAATTCGAGAACCGAGGACGATGCCTTCATCATCACGTAGTGTAATCTGAACTTGAGCATCCCCTTGGAAACCACGGTCCCATGCTACATTGATCCACAAAACCACAGTTCGCTCAAGGTAACGAGGGAGCCAACTCAAAACATCATCCTCTGATGTACTTGTAAGTTCGATTGCTTTCAATGGCGGGGGACAAGGAGCCAATTCGAAGCGATGATCGATGGATTGAGGTTCGCCACCAGGAACCTGCACTTCGACGCGAACGTGTGTTGCATCGAAGGTTTGGTTATTGAGTGCGATAAAGAGGCTCCCAGAGCCATCATAACAGGTCGAATCAAGTGATATATCCATACGCCAGGGTGAGAGGAGTATCTCTGGTGCACCTGAGAGAAAATCATTCTGAAGCCGTTCGAAAAGCCGGAAAGCTCCCGGTTGCCAAGCACGAGCATGCTCGAGGGCACGTTGAAGGGTTCTCCAATTGAACAACTCCTCCTGAGAGAGCAGAACTCTCTGGATTGCATTCGGTGACATGAAGTCGCGAAGCGAATTAAAGACAGTTGCTTCGTCGATAATATTGCTTGCGTTAAGGTGAAGCAAGAAGAGCAGACGCTCCCTTGCTTGGGTTGGATCCGTCCCTGGTAGTATCGCCTGATGGAACCGTTGCTCCCATTCTGACCATTCGATAAGGGAATCTGGGTCGAGATGCGACTGAAGCAATTGCCCGAGTGGCGAACCTAACTGTGTGGGGTGATGGGTTGGGGCATAGTGAATCAAAAGTGGCATTGAGTCTGCTTGAAGTCGAATGTAGTAGGTTGTCAAAATAGAATGAATGCTCAATCCAATACCTGCTGTCATAGAGGTGAGAAGCAACAGGTTCCATGCTACAGATCGAGGGGTTATGAGCATCGATAAACAAAGAAGCGTCAAGGAGGTTGTCGCAAGGAATGCGCTAATGTTGTTCTGTCGGCGCCCATCTCTGAGGCCTTCAAGAACGCGATCCATGCCAGGTTGCGCCCTTAGTGTATGGCGTTTTCCATCACCAAAGCCACCCTGCTCACGTAGCGATATTTTTGCTTCAACAGCAGACCACGTGGCTTCACTACCAGCGATAGGAGGTACAAAAGCGGCTAGGGCAGGTACAAGCCAGAGGGCGAGTATAAACAACGGTGAACTGAATGGAAGAATGGAATGGTCAACAACCAGCAAAACTGCAGTCATTGCAATACCGAAACCAACTACGTTTCGGAAGGCAAGGAAGAAGGAATTGTTGGCAATCTGGCCGCTTTTCATGCGGAACCGCTCGCTCCTTTCCCACGCTTCTCTGGTCCGCTCTAGCGGGTCTTCATTCCTGGCAAAACCATGACCATAGGGGTCTGGCAAGGACTTGATAGTCCGCCGGGTACGAGCGACGATGGATTCTTCTTCGGGCTCCATCGCAATCAGCACTTCTACATGCAGCATACATATGTCTTCTTCGATGCATTCGCAATGAAAGGCATACGTTTGGCGGGCGTGGCAGGATTCGAACCCGCGATCTTCGGCTTAGGAGGCCGACGCATTATCCAGCTGTGCTACACGCCCAGCGTTGCCTAAACGCTCCCTATGATGGAGGTTACTGTTGATGAATTGAAGCGAATTCGTGCAACATCTTCTCAACTTGTATGCGCCCTTGTGAGGAACGGCGGAGTCGAACATCGCAATCAGAGAGTGCTGCCAAGGCTGAGATGAGTTGTTTCTCTGGGAGATTAAGTCGCCCACCTGTCAACACTTGGTGCACTTGCTCAATTACGTCCTCGGCCTCCAGACTTTGCTGAGAAATTATGTCATCATAGATTCCCAGTGCGCCTTTCAGTTTTCGTGTGTTCTTGTAACCATCTTTTTCCCATCGCCATTCAACGACCTGGCCTCGCAAAGCAGCCTCAATCATGCGTTGGACTTCATTTGTTGAGATCATTGTTAACAGGCGATGGAGATTTTCTCGATCTCCTAGTAGCTCTCTCAATGCGAGTACCTCCGTTGTGAACAGTGCTTTCCGTAGGTTGCCATCCGAAATATGCGCGATGTCGCCAAGGATCCCGCGAACTGGGTCAATGTCTTCCATACTGCAAATCTGAGTCAGCCTGCGTTCAATTTTTTTCCGGGGTACGCCAGTTAACCGGATGTGTTGGGTTCGGCTACGAAGCGCATCGATCATTCGCGATGGTGTTTGTGCAGTGAATATGAATCGCGAAGTATGGCTTGTTGCCTCCATCATGCGACGGAGGAGAGGCTGCCGTTTATGTCCGAGGTGGTCTGCATCCTCAATGACAATGATTCGAGAGATGTGAACATCGTTCTGACTTCCACGCTGAGATTCATGTCCCGCAGGAGCGACATCATCGGCAGAGACCTGCGAGAAAGTGGAATCGAACGCGTCAAGTGAGGTGCGGCTTGCTAGTGTATCGCTTGAGTCTTTGCCGCCCGGACGCAAAAACGATTCAAAAGCTGCCATCGCACCTGCAGTTTTTGCTAGGTCCTTTGCTTGAAGGACGTGGGTCGTTGAGCGCCACGATGGTCCGAGAACTTGCCGAACGATGAGATGCCAAGTAGCCGTCTTACCAGAACCCGGTGGGCCGGAGATGAGAAGGTGAGGAGGGTTTGCTTGAAGCGCAACGCGTTCAATGGTATCAATGATAGACTCATCGAGTGCCAGTTCAGAAAAACGGCGAGGTGGGTAGGTCTCAAGCCAACTCGCCATGTGCATCATTCAGCGGCATAGGTCTTTGACCATTTGCGTGGGCTCAAACTGCTTTGAGCGTCTTCTTCTTTCGGTCTCCACTGCTTCTGCGGAGCTTCATGAAGATTTTGCAACCGCAGTGGCTGCAGTGAATCCCGTTTCGCTCACGGTCAAAGCTTTCGTGGGTCCCGCAGAGCGCACACTTGTAGTCTACAAGTTCCGACATAGCCTGACCGACCTACCCATTGGTTTTGAACCTGTCCGTCAAAATCTGATATCAGAAACCACCAACAAGTGGGCGCGTGATACGGATCTCGGCAGCTTGTGCAAGATCTGTTTCTGCAATAGCACTTGAAGCGACCATCTGACCGTCAACGAATACCCAGTTGTTGCCTTCTTTCGCACTCGATGCAATTTCTTCCTTGGTCATTTCGCAAACCGAGTGACCTGTCGCATCGGTAATCTGAACAGTGAAGGTTTCTGATCCGCCAACGATGGACGGCACCAAGCGCAAGACGTTGTCTTGATTGAGTTCAGTATTTTCTATGGTGGCTGCATCAACCATCTGGCCATCGACAAAGAGCCAGTTTCCTCGGTTGCTTGTTAATTCGCCTGCAAGTTGTTGTTTGGTCATCGTCATGGCCTGGTCACCTTTCTCGCTTGCAACAAGAACAGTGAATGTTTCTGCTCCGCCGACCATTCCGGGGTTGATGCGAATTTCAGTGGAATCGTTTAACTCGATGGTTTCGAGTTCTTCGACACTGACCATTTGTGAATCGACAAAGACCCAATTGTTTTCGTTTGTTGACACCGCATCGACGATGTCTTGTCGGGTCATGAGCTCTTGCTCGTGACCTGCTTCTCTGGCTACGTGAACTGTGAATTTCTTATCCGACATTGTTGTTCCTCGCAACCTCTGAATCTCCAGAGTATATGAACGCGCGATATTCGGCATGTTCAAGGATGTTCTCGGAACATGGGAATTCATGGGCGAAGATGCACCTCTTGTCATTGACGTTGTTGACAACGGCGGGCAATGGACTCATCGTGAATGGAGGATGTTGAAGTATCTTAAAGTCGATACACAAATCATCCCAAACGACACCCCTGTCAGTCAACTTCGAGCGTTGGATGGACTCATCCTTTCAGGAGGTGCTGCTCGAATCGGTCTGTCAGGAGAATTGGGGAATTGTGCTGAATTCCTCAAGCTTGATATTCCAATTCTCGGAATTTGCGCAGGACATCAATTCATGGCTCGATTTTACGGAGGTGACGCTCGTGAGTCGCCGATTCCTGAATTTGGAGCGATGGACATTGAACTTCACGATGGCGGTGGTAAAATCTTCGCTGGGACATCGCAAAAACAAACTGTTTGGGAATCACACAACGACGAAGTTCATCTCGTCCCGGATGGTTTCTTTGTTACCGCAAGCAGCCCGTCCTGCAGCATCCAAGGTATGGAAAATATTGCAGGGGATCGGTTTGGTTTGCAATTCCATCCAGAGGTCAACGATTCAGAATTTGGAAAAGAGATGTTCGAAAACTTCGTCGAAGTCTGTCGTCAAGCACGAGATGCCTAGATCTTGAGGTTCGCTTGTCGAGCGAGTAGTAGAACTTGCATCGAGTGTTCAAGCATGGCTGCATTCGCCATCGCCTGATCGAGGGTGGCTCCAACAGTGTATGCTCCATGTCCTCGAACGACAACACAGCGCATTCCACCCTGCTGTAGCGCTTCAGCAACTTGGCGAAGGAATTCTTCTTGTGCGTCATCGTCCGGATCTACGATGACAACTTTACCGATGTGTTCTTTCCCGAGAACATCGATCGGTTGGACGAGGATTAGGTCCTTTTCACAACTTGCAGCCGTCGTGTATGGGCCCTGCATGTGAATGCAAGCTGCTGGCCCTCCCGTAACAAGAGCGACGGATGCGAGGAGGACCTCGTGAACTTTCCAATCGCCGATGGAGCCGCGCGGTGGATTTCCACCGAGACGTCCTCCTACAATACCGCGTTCGTCCAAACGAGATAGCATTGTCGAGTGACGAGTACTGATCATCAGACCGGGTTCGTCCGGGTGGAGCATCGATATTGCGCCCATGGTGCCTTTGACCAACGATTCTCTACTGAGTTGACGCCCCATTCGAGCGAAATCCGCGACGATGTGCGGGGGAACAACGATGTTGTCGAGAACAACTGGTGGCATCGGTGTTTCTTCGATTTCTTCGATGACTTCAGCAGCACCGACGAGGCTACCACGGAGACGTTCAATTTCAGCTGTAAGGCGAGCGATTTCCATTTCTCTTTCCGCATCGATCGGGGGATCTTCTTTGGTGGTTTCTTTTGGTTCAGCCGCTACAACTTCTGCTTCTGGAGAAATTGTACCATCTTCTGCCACTTCGGCTTTTGTGGGTTCAGGTGCCTCTGCTTCCTCGGCAGGTGATTCTTCAGTTACCGTTTCCTCAGGCGCGGCTTCTGATTTCTCTGGAGTCGGTTCACCCTCAATTTCGGGTGCTTTTTTGCTAGCCATCTCCTCCTTTTCTCCTGAGGCTTCTGATTCTTCTGACACTGTCTCTCCTTCCTCTGGAAGCGGTTCGGGTTGTTCAACATCCATTGGAGGAACCTCCTCTGTGGAATCCGATTCTGGGGCAGGTTCCTCTTCCTCTTGCGGAGGTTCAGATGGAGGGCCTGATGGAGGTCTCCCCGGCGGTCCGCCAGGGGGCCCACAAGGAGGTCCAGTTGGAGGTCCAGTTGGAGGTCCACTGGGGGGTCCGGTTGGAGGTCCGCTAGGAGGTCCACCAGGGGGCCCAGAGGGTGGTTTCGTTGTACTTTCTGGTGGCGGTCCAGTTGGACCGGGAGGCGGGCCTGATGGTCCAGCGTCTGATGGTGGAGTTTCAATGCCCTCCATAGCACCAAATGCACCGTCGAGCATTGAGCCCAAAGCGGCCTCTTCTGCTTTTTCTCGTGCCTGTTCTGCAGAGGTTTTCTTTGCCGCCATGGTCGTCCCTGACTATGCGATACCTCGCGGCTTAAATAGCGGTTCCGTTACGGCAAGATGCCTACGGCCCGCTTGGTGTAGAGGTTATCATGCAGGATTGTCATTCCTGCGACCCGGGTTCAATTCCCGGAGCGGGCGCCACCATCTCTGAAATGAACTGTTACAGTTCCACAAACCCTGCACCACACTTTGATTCCATCGATTCGCGGTGTCGCCCCTGCTATGTCGATGCTAGCTCCACATCCGGAGCATTGGATAATGTTGCGCATGGCTAACCTAGCAATAGGATGTTCATGAAATCAACGCTTCTCACCCTTCGATAAAATCAATTCATAGCGGAACATGGCTTTTGAGGTTGAAAATCCCTTCACTTCCTCAATATGATGCTCAATCATTGTCCTGCCTGTCGTTTCGATGATGGTTTGCAGTTGCTCGAATATATTCGCTTGCTTTTCTTGTATGGTCCATCCGCAAATGAGCGAGATCTCATGAGACAAGAGAGGGTGCAGGTGTATGAGATGAGCAATGCCGTCGTGAGGCAGATTCAACAAAAGTACATCCGCACAACCCTTCATTTCAGGCCTCGCATTGACGAGATTTCTTGCCTCCATGCAATCACTCACATAGGTTCCATCAGTCTTTCGATTCCGTTGGAACCGTTCCATATTCAGTTTGAGAAGGTTGGCTGCATCAGGGTTGATGTCGTTCAGATATGCTGTGGAAATGAGGCCAGGCGTGGTATACGACAACGCCATTGAAGGTCCAACGCCAGCATATGGGTCAACTACGACGAGTGGTCGGTCTTTGCGCTCAGCGAAAGACGAGATCGCCTCAAAGGATTTCATCCGTTGGGTGCTTAGACGCCCAGAAAAGTATGCTACTGCAGGATCAATGGCAAATTCGTGTCCATGCTCACGATACATAGTCTGCGTCGAAGAGTTGTTGTCACGTGATTCGAGGACACGTAAATTTCGGACTCTGAATTCGCCTTCGACTCCGTTGTCGTGACAGACGATTCGTACGGATGGAAATTGCTTCAGCATTGCGGCTGCAATCTCGTCTTCAATTTCAACCATCTCATCAGGAATTTTGACCAGCAAAATGTCACCTTGTGTTTCAAACGCCTGAGGAAATTGGTCATCAAATGCGACGCGAATCTCATTTGGAATATGTTCCCAATAGTACCGAGTTTTCTGTTCACCCGATTCAAGTTCAATCATCGGATTGCCATCCCAAGCAGTATGGCTTTCATCCGGAGCTTGTTCATTTAGAGGGATTGCGCTCTCGCCTTCTATCTGTTGAACACGATGGCCCGTCTCGTACCAGCCATTTGATTTACAGTACCGAATCCAATGTGACGTCTGAGCACTCGGCACCCTCAAATGACGCATGGTTCTCGGACAACCATCGCAAGTATGAGGTTTGAGGATGGAAAATGGCAACGAAACCGGCTTTTCCCTCATTGGAATCGGTCCAGGAAAAGTCGAGTCCATGACCATCGAAGCGATTGAGACTGCAAAGAATTCGGATGTTCGTCTTTACGAAGCATACACTGCCCTGTGGCCTGAATCAGAACTGGAAAAACTGGAGGCAATGGTTGGCCCGATTGAGAGAGTCATGAGGCCCGCACTAGAACGGCCTGAGGATCTTTTTCAGCGAGCCCGGACAACGTCAGTTGCAATCCTGGTTGTTGGAGATCCAATGCAAGCGACCACCCACATCGATTTCCAACTACGGGCTGAAAAAGAGGGGCTTCCTTTTCGTGTCATTCATGGTATCTCTGTGACAACGCTTGTCCCAGGCTCGACGGGCCTATCGGATTATAAATTTGGGCGGCCACCGACACTCACATACCCTTACGGTGAATGGATTGTTACATCTCCCTTAGAAGTGATGTTAAGAAATCAGATGCAGGGTCTGCATACCTTAGTGCTGTTTGACCTCGACCCAACGGGAGCAGGGACAGGAGACCAACGTCCAATGCAACCCTCTGATGCACTTACAAGCATTGAGAAAATGGTTGCAAAATTACATGATTCGGTTGTTGATGATGCAATTAAGGAACAAGCGGGGTCTGTTTTCGATTCCATGTGTGTCCTTTGCAGTGATTTAGGAACAGACGACGAATTGATGAAGACGACAAGAATTCGAAATCTGAGGGAAGTTCCAGGCGGGAGATTGAATTGCATGGTCTTCTTAGCCAACACATCGGAGATGGAGCAGGAAGCCATCAACCGCTGGAAGTGACACAATGGACACTGGGATTCTTCTTTCGTTCTTGCTTTTTCTTGGCTTTTTTGCCGGTGTTGGATTGGCGAGCATGCGCGTCAAACAAGATACGACGGATGATTATCTCGTCGCCGGCCGAGGAATGCATCCTGCGCTCGCAGCCCTTTCTGCAGTGAGCACGTGGAATTCTGGTTACATGTTCATCGGTTTCATTGGATTCATCTACCTAATGGGATATTCTGCTATCTGGATTGGTGTCATATCCACTATCGGGCAACTGGTCGCATGGGCTTGGTTGTACAAGTTCATACAAAAAGAAGGAAATGAGCGTGGTCTTCGCTCCCTTTCCTCATTGGTAGCTGAGAAAGCGGGAGCGCCCGAGGCAAAATTAGCCGCTGTTCTATCAGTGTTTTTCTTGTCGATTTATGCTGCTGCCCAACTAACGGCTGGCGGAAAAGCGCTTTTCGTTATGCTCGGATGGCCAGAATTGGTCGGTATTCTGATTGGGTTCGTTCTTGTCGTCGCTTACTGCTATGCAGGCGGTATTCGGGCCTCGATTTGGACCGATGCTGCACAATCCTGTGTCATGATCATCGGTTCAGTCATTCTATGCTGGGTTGCTCTTGGCAACGTTGGAGGCTTTTCTGGAATGCATAGTGAACTGGAATCCCAAAGCACAACACTTGTCAATTTCCTTCCAACCGATATTTCCCTGGGAATTTCGCTTTACCTGTTAGCCTTCTTCTTAGGAGGGCTCGGTGTTGCAGGGCAGCCACAAGTCGTATCTCGGGTCATGACCCTCAACTCTGATGAAGACAGAAAACAGGCCATGATCTGGTTTTTCGTCTGGCAAACGCCGTTCATTGCATTGATGTTTATCGTTGGACTGGCCAGTCGAGTCTTGTTCACGGAAGGTGATTTTGATGCGGAACTTGGGTTACCGGCACTTGCAATGGACACACTTCCTGCGCTTGGAGTTGGGATGATTCTTGCGTCAATCTTTGCTGCTACCATGTCAACGGCTGATAGTCAGGTTCTTGCCTGTACTGCAGCGATAACGGATGACATCAAACCAGAATGGCGAGAAAATCACAAAACAACGAAGATCGTCACATTGTACGTTGCAGCTGCTGCAACAATGATCTCTATTGCAGGACTTTATGTTCCCGGAGGTGACTCTGTATTTGCTCTAGTGGTTCTTGCCGGGTACGGTCTAGGTGGAATCTTTGTTCCTCTTCTCATCATTCGGTGGATGGGGTACAAGCCTGACACGTTCCATTCAATCGTCATGATGATTTCTGCTTTCTCTGGAGTCATTGTCTGGACCCTTCTCGGGCTTGGTGACGATGTCTTCCCTTCAGTTCCAGGGGTCGGTTCTGCATTCATTGCTCACTTCATTATGTGCGCCGTTCGAGATGATTCGGCCTCAAATCCACTGGGTCGATTTGAGATTTCACCGGAACATAGAGACCTGTTCGCTACCGTTGGTGTCATCGCACTGTGTTTCCTTGGCGTTGCTGAGGGGGCGTATGCTGTCTATGGTCCAGATTCAAGCGAAGATTCTGATGCAAACATGGTTGCAATGTATCAAATTGATGGGAATTTCACTCTTCTGGAAATCGGTTCCGGTACAGAAGTGATAACAGACAGTGCTCAAATCTCAGCATCCAGTGATGCTGTTGACGTTTCCGGTCTCAACGTCGTTGGGTTCCGTATCGCAACAAGTCACACAGATAACGAACAAGCGTGCAATTTCTTAGCGAATACTGAGGATGATGAAGTCGGATACGAGGGGGGAATTCAAGATTTTAACGTCTCAGACTCCGGGGTACAAGAGAATCTCGAATCCGAGTTGTACTTCATCAACCAAAGCCTAGTCGGAAGTACGACCAACAGTTCGTCATCGGAAATAGATGCATCACTTACAGGAGGAGATTCTGGTATTGGAACCTACGATTTCACAATCAGTGTTGTGGTCAACAGTGGAGGTTCTCCAGTCTGTCAAAACGGAGATTCGGATGAATCCGTTGATTGGATTGTTTCCCTGATCATACTGGACTATACACTTACAGAAGTCAAAGAATGAATTGTTGGGTTTCAAAGCCAACGTCCCATCCTAACTCTGTAACAATCCTGTATTCTTCCGAATCCAGATTGTGCAATGGGTTCGTATGATTCAAATGAAAGAACACAATTTGCGGATCTTCTTCTCTTTTCATGCCCAGTCGTTGCAGGGTTTCCAGAACGGTAGGATGAGGGACGACATTCATGTCGCGACCCTGCAGTTCGTCGCCTGACCAGAATGTTCCGTCAAGCAATGCAATATCGACATTGAGTTTAGCAAGAAATTCACGGATTGTTACGCAACCGTGTGCATCAAGTGTCTCTTTCCAAGTGTCATGATCAGACAAAAAGAGAATTGATTTGTTCTCGCCACGAACAACAATTGCATGCGTATCCGACAACTCGTCACGATGTGGGACCTGATGAAACTCAACTGCAACATCGTCGATTTCAATGCGAGGGAATGAAGCGAACTGGAACACATTCTGTTCCAGCAACTGGTTCCATGCTGGCGTCATCTCGACGAGTGATTTCATGGACGGACTGCAATGAAGTTGGATGTTACGAGCCGACATGGTTTCTCGGCCGAACAGACCGAGCCCATCCACGTGACCGAGGTGAGCATGGGTCAGAATCAAATGATCAACAGATGGGTTTCCAATAAATCGAAGTTGCCGTCCTAAATCCCTCGTCGCCTCGACAAGGAGTGTCTTTCCTCCATCTGTTTGGATACTCATCGCGACAGGGCTTCGGTGATCTTCGTTTCCAAGATTTTCACAGCAAGAGCGGACACATCCTGGCTGAGGGCGGCCACCATCTTGGGCGATTCCAAGCAACGTGATGACCGCCATGATGAGAGCAGGCAGTTCTGCATCATAGACATATTCAGGGGGAAGACCTCAAGCGAGACGCCCGTTTGGATTGAGTTGACGGACTTATGGCACGACCAGCACAAGTTTCCTTCCCTGGCCAGAAACAGAGGATGCGTATGCGGGGGACAAAGCATGCTAATGATGCTACAGCCACGCGAATCCGTCGTCAATTACGTCAACTCCTCGAGGACCCGGATGGATGCCTTCCAACCATGACATGGAAGGGTCGTTTGAGTTGGGGGCGA